>JAZSQN010000153.1:0-8684 GCA_045537995.1 Congzhengia sp.
AAATTATGTTTTACAAAGCGCCCTTTTTCATAAATTATTATTTCATGCTGTTTTCATAAGCCTGAATCATCTTTTTAACCATCATACCGCCAACTGAACCAGCTTCTTTTGATGTTAAATCACCGTTATATCCCTGTTTTAAGTTTACGCCAACTTCCTGCGCAACTTCCATCTTGAACTTATCAAGAGCTTCTCTTGCTTCGGGAACAACATTCTTTTTGCTGCTTGTCATATTAATACACTCCTTTTCAATTTATTGTAGCTTGGCTACAACAGTAGTTTGTGCGTTTCGTTTTTTTAAATACAAGGAAATGTATTGTAATTATGACAATTTTTGAATTTTAAAAATACTGCCTCAAGTTTTTATTTTCTTCTCTGTCTTAAAGCTTCGTACATCAAAACTGATGCCGCAACTGATGCATTTAAAGAATTTATCTTTCCAAGCATTGGAATGCTTACTAAAAAATCGCAGTTTTCTTTTATTTTTTTAGATATTCCTTTTCCCTCAGAGCCTACTACTATTGCAATTGCGCCTTTTAAATCCTCTTTATACATTTCATTGCCGGTCATATCTGCACCTGTTATCCACAACCCGCATTCTTTTAACTGATTTATCGCCTGGCTTAAGTTGCCAACCTTTGAAATCAGTGTATGTGCTGCTGCGCCTGCAGATGTTTTAAAAACTACTGCATTTACGCCGACAGCTCTATTTTTTGGAATTATGACTCCATGCGCACCAACTGCATTGGCAGTTCTAATAATAGCTCCTAAATTATGAGGGTCGGTTATTTCATCACAAATTATCACAAAAGGTTCTTCATTTTTACTTTTTGCAAGTTCTAAAATGTCAGAAATCTCACAATATCTGACTTCAGAAATTAAAGCGACAACACCTTGATTTGACTGTGTGTTCGCAATTTCATCAATTTTTGTGGCGGCAACTGATTTAAAAGGAACACCGCACCTTTTTGCTTCGCCTATTATTTTTGAAATTTGTGAACCATGAGCTGTATCACTTATATATATTTTTTCAATCGGAGTATCTCCCAATAAAGCTTCATAAACGGGGTTTCTTCCCTCAATGGTATTATTCATTTTATTTTATCTCCTTGTACAACGCCTCAATTGCAGTCTTTAACTGATTATCCTTTTGTGGTTCTAATGTCGAAAGCTGCTTTTTTAACTCTTCAGGTAAATCAATCTCAATATTGGGTGTTATACCTTTTTTATCTATAC
This sequence comes from Congzhengia sp., assembly GCA_045537995.1. Lineage (GTDB taxonomy): Bacteria > Bacillota > Clostridia > UBA1381 > UBA9506 > Congzhengia. The sequence goes on from JAZSQN010000153.1 coordinate 1,237, forward strand.
ATTCACCCTTTGGTGTGTAGTAGCGAGCGCTTGTTAGGTATATTGCGGTTTCATTTGTCAGCATATACGGAGCCTGACCTACTGCCTTACCAAAGGTTTTCATTCCCACAATTTTTGCTTTTTCATATGCTTTGAGACTTCCTGCCATAAGCTCTGCTGCACTTGCTGTTCCTTCATTTACCAAAACAGCCATAGGAATATCTATACAGCTTTTATCAGAATTAAAATACTGTTTATTACCTTTATTATCCTCAAGGTATGCTATCGTACCTTCCGGAAGAAGCATATCGGTCATTTTTATTACACTGTCTGCATATCCTCCCGGATTACTTCTTAAATCGATAATTAATCCTTTAGCACCTGCTTCTTTTATTTCTTTTAGCGCTTTTTCAAAATCTTTCACTGAATTATGTTGAAATTCAGAAATTTTTATATACGCTATTTTATCATCAAGCATTTTTTGTGTTATTGTATTAAGTGTAATTACTGCGCGGACAACATCCAATGTGATTTTTTTGTCTTTACGCATAATGTGAACTTTGACTGTATCTCCTTCTTTGCCGCCATTCTTAATATAATTAATTATAGCGTCATAGCCATCTTTTTCTACAGACAATTCATCGATTCCTAGAATTATATCCTGCGGTAAAATTCCCGCTTTATCGGCAGGTGAGCCACTTGTGGGAGCAGTCACAGTTAATTTTTTAGCCTCTTTGTCATAAATTACACTTATTCCTATTCCTACATATTCTTCTTTTGCATTTTCTTCGAATTCATCATAATCTTCCATATTAAAATAATAGGAATACGGGTCTTTAAGACTTGCAACCATAGCATAGAGCGCTGCATCATACATATCGGTTACCTGTTCATCAGAAAGCTCGTCAACATAGTTTTCCTCTATAATCTGCCGTGCGGCAACTAAAATGTCGACGCCTTCTAACTCTTCTTTCAGCCAGTAACCGACACCTGCAAGAACTGATGTTATTAAATATGTTATAACAACTGCTATAGCAATATGCTTTTTAGAATACAATGCTCGCCATCTCCCGATTTATCGAATATATGCCATTGGATCTGTTGTTTTTCCGTTGATTAAAACCTCAAAGTGCAGGTGATTACCTGTAGAGTTTCCTGTTGTTCCTACTTTTGCCACTATCTGCCCTTTTGTTACATATTGTCCCTTAGATACACAAAGTCTTGACGCGTGACCATAAAGTGTTGTAATTCCGCCACCATGATCAATGATTAAACAGTTGCCGTATCCGCCGTTCCAACCAGCAAATTTCACTGTTCCTGACTCTGCCGCTAAGATGTTTGTACCGCCTGGAGCTGCCAGATCCACGCCTGAGTGGAATTTGTTTGTTTTATATATAGGATGCAGTCTCCATCCATATGGCGAAGAAATTCTTGTATAGCTCGGTGCGGGCCAACAAAATTCTCCTGTGCCTGTATAAGTTGAATTTGAAGAATTTGACAAAGAACCTGAAATAGATGCCTTTAGTGCGTCCTCCTGGCGTCTTGCTTCTTCATAGACCTGTTTATACTTTTCGATATCTTTTTCCAATGATTTTGCAAGATTTTCTTTTTCTTTTAGCTTTACTTCAAGCTCGGATTGTTTTCCGGAAGCGATTCTTCTTGCCTCTTCTTGCTCTGCTCTTCTGCCCTCTATCTCTGCCTTTGCCGTTTCAACCTCTGATTTTAACCGCGTCATTTCGTTTATTATTGCCATATCATGCTCGGTTATTTCATTGATTGTCTCAATATTTATTAAAAGCTCGGAAAAGCTTTCTGAGGACAGTAAAAGTTCAATATATGATACGGTAGAATTTTCATCCATAGCACGAAGACATTTTTTAAATTTTTCGTCCTGTACTGCTATATCTTCTTCTATCGCAGCAATTTCTTCTTCTTTTACTGCAATTTCTGCATCTGCTTCAGCAATAATATCATCAATTTCATAAATTTCCGTTTGTATGATATCTATTTCTCGCTCTAGCTGTTCGCTCTGCGCAATAACATCACCTTTTTGCTGCTGAGCTTCTTTCATTTTATCTAAGGCTTCCTGTTTTTCCTTGCTTGCTGCATTTATTTTCTCCTGAACCGTTGCTGCCGATACAGTATCTATATTCGGATTTATATCAACCAAAAACGGCATAGCAAGCATTACCGCAAGAAAAATTGCTATGGCTTTAAATTTCATTTTCATTAGTATCACCTACTTGCTTAATAATTCAAGTGCAGACTCAAGCTGCTTATCTACTCTAATCGTCAATGCCTCAATCTCATCGTTTAACCTTGACTGTGTTGTGTAATCCATGACACCGTATGGATGCATTTTTGTATCTGCCTGAAAATTTATCGTTGCCTGATGTGTCATTTTGTCAAACACACCATCTACTTCTCCCACTCTGTATCCTAAAGCACTTAAGCGCTCTTCAATTGCTAAAACATCCGAGCATTCATCACCTATCGTATATCGTGCACTTATCGTCATAGGTGTTAGTGCAGATTCATCATAATCTATCCATTTATTTCTTACCGGTACATCCGGTTCAATACCAACACCATTAATTTGTCCTCCGTCAGGGGCTTTGAATTCCGCCATCGTAAGCTTTACATCTCCCAGCTCAAACCCTGCAGGATTTATAAGCCCTAACATTTCCTGCATGCTTCCTTTACCAAATGTTCGCTGACCTACTACTGTTGCTATTTTATGATGTTTCATTGCGCCTGCAAACAATTCTGCTGCACTTGCACTGTTATTATTTGCCAAAACTACAATTTTGCGTTTTGGAGCTTTTGTAAATGGAGCCTCAGATTTAATTTCATAATTGCTTTTTTCATTTTTATATTCAAACTTTACAAGTACCTTGCCTTTAGGAATAAAAAGGTCTAAAGAATTAATTACGCTTCTGAGCTCCCCACCGGGATTATCCCTTACATCTATAATTAATTTACTTAACCTTTGATTTTCTTCCAGCTCGTAAAGTGCATTTTTCAAGGATTCCGGCGTTGATGTTGCAAAGGTGCTTATGTAAATGTATCCAATATCACCCATAACTTCATAACTAACGGTTTCTATATTAATTTTTTTTCTTTCAATATCTAATGTCAAAAGACTCTCGCCTCTTAAAACTTCAACGGTGATAAGTGTTCCTTCTTCACCCTGAATTTTTTCTACCATCTCGTCTAATGACAAATCATAAAAGCTTTCGCCGTTTGCAGAGATTATTTCATCTCCTATCTTAATGCCTGCTGCAAATGCACCGCCTGATTCATTTACCTCAATCACAATACAGCCAAGCTCGCTTTTTTGCACAGTAACACCAATACCTACATAAGTTTGATGCACATTTTGAACAAACGAACCAAGTTCATCTTTGGTGTAATATACCGAATAATCATCTAAAAGGTCTGTTGCAGCTTTAATTGAACCTTCTAAAAGTTCAGGATTTTCCTTCATGAGAAAATCTAAAACTGCTTTATACATATCCTCTTTATCTACATTGTCATACTTATAGTATTGATCAATTAAATCAATAATTCCGGTTAAATATCTTGATGCAGTTTCTCCTGCAGTTTCTGCTGATACACTTATACAGGAAAAAATCATACAGATTGCCAAAACTGCACTTAGAATCTTCTTTTTCATATTGTACCTCCTTAAAAATCACATATGCTCGGGCGCTGTAATTCCCAAAACTGAAAGTGAATTTTTAATTGTCCTACCGCACGCTGCAACTAATGCAAGACGCGCATTTTTGAGTTCTTCATCTTCGCACGAAACCTTGCACGCACCATAAAACGCATGGAATGCTGCAGCTAAATCCATTGAATATTTTGTAATTCTGCTAGGCTCTCTGCTAATTGCTGCTGTACGAATTTCTTCAGGGAATTTAGCTATCATTTTCATAAGGTCAATTTCTTTTTCATGAGTAAGAAGCGCAGGATTTATTTCGGAAAATTTCTTAACACTTGTACCTTGATCTAAAATTGCCTTTATAATTCCGCAAATTCTCGCATGTGCATACTGAACATAAAATACGGGATTTTCACTGGACTGTCTTACTGCAAGCTCCAAATCAAACTCAAAATGACTGTTTGCCTGACGAAGATTAAAGTAAAATCTTGCTGCATCTACGCCCGTTTCTTCAAGTAAATCATTTAGTGTAATTGCTTTTCCTGTACGCTTTGACATTCTCACTGCTTCACCGTCACGCACTAAGCGTACCAACTGCATTAAAATAATTTCCAATCTGTCAGGATTTAGCCCAAGTGCGCTCATAGCCGCCTTGAGTCGCGCTACATGCCCATGATGGTCCGCACCCCAGATGTCGATTGCAGTGTCAAAGTTTCTTGTCACAAGCTTATTTTTATGGTATGCAATATCCGCAGCAAAATAAGTGTAAAAACCATTTGCACGGACTAAAACATCATCTTTTTCCAATCCGAATTCTGTTGCTTTGAACCAGATTGCCCCTTCTTTTTCATAGGTATAACCTCTTTTTGTTAGTTCCTCTACGGTTTTTGCTACCTCTCCGCTATCATGGAGCTTGCTTTCGTGAAACCATACATCATAATTAATACCATAAGATGAAAGTCCTGTTTTTAGTGCATCTATATTCTTATATAAAGTTTCATCAATAAGCTTTTCTTTTAGCTCTTCTTCAGGAGCATTTATAAAGCTTTCGCCATATTTTTGCGCAAAGTTTTTTGCGTGCTCCTTAACATCATCTCCATGATATCCGTCTTCAGGAAATTCTACTGCATCTTCTCCTAAAATTGCCTGCTTATAGCGTGCAAGAAGAGATACTGCAAGCTTTTCAATCTGGTTACCTGCATCGTTTACATAAAATTCCTTTGTAACAGAAAAACCCGCAAGGCTCAAAATGTTTGCTAAACAATCTCCCAGCGCGCCACCTCTTGCATTTCCCATATGCATAGGCCCTGTGGGGTTTGCACTTACATACTCTACATTAACGCTTCGTTGCTTTCCATAATCACTCTGACCGAAGCGGTCTCCTTCTTTTTCTACTGTTTCAATAATCTTTGTAATGTATAAAGGGTTAAGCTTGAAATTTATAAAGCCTGCTCCTGCAACATTTACTTCGGTTATGTATGTGCCTTCTGTTTCCATATTTGATACTATGATATTTGCTATATCTTTAGGCGCACGGCGAGCCTCCTTGGCCATGAGCATAGCAGCATTTACAGAAAAGTCACCAAACTCTTTTTCTCTTGGTTCTTCAATTGCATAATCAGGGATTGAAGTAAAATCTATCTCATTATTCATTTTCCCCTTTTTAAGCGCTTTATCTGTAACCTCTTTTATGAAGGCTTTTGTCTCTTCGTATAGTGTCACTTATTCTTCCACCTTTCTGATTTTTACCTTAAGGTTATTCCTTACAGGCTCACAACTGTTTAACTGAACATAGTAATCGAGCTCAACTTCACCGCCGTCATCGTTCAAATTTACTTCCATTTCATTGGTGTAAACATCAACCGACATATTCCCGCAGGGCGTGCGATATACACCTGTATACTGTTTATTCTCCTCAAAAATCATTTGAGAAGAGCCCATCTTTTTCCCAAAACGAATCATAGAAACATAATCGTCTTTAATCTTTAATGTAGTGGTTGTATCGTCATAGCCTGTCAGCTCACTACCCTCGTATGATACAAAATATTTTCCGTTTTGCTTCATATATTTTCCTGAGGTTGTAAGCTCAAAGCTGTCAGCTTCTCCGTCAATCGTGTGTTTGCCTATTAAAGTGATTAAAGCATTGTTGTCCATTTTTTCTCCTCCAATCACATATATTTTTCTATATCTATTTTTTTAACTTCACCTGAGATTTCCCGTTCTAAAAACTCACTGGCTAATATCTTAAAATCGTCAGGATAATCACTTACAAAAAATCTGCACTCGCCGTTTTTTGTTGCGAAAAGATTATTTTCTTCAAGATATTCTTTCACATACCCTGCAATCGCATTACCGGGATCAATAAGCGTTACTTTGTCACCTAAAACCTCTTGTATTATTCCTTTTAAAAGCGGATAGTGGGTACATCCTAAAATAAGCGTATCCACTCCTTTATCTTTTATTTCTTTTAGATATTCTTCTGCTATTAGGCGTGCCGCTTCGCTTTTTGTGTGTCCTGCCTCAACAAGCGGAACAAACAAAGGACATGCTACAGCAACAGTGTTAATGGATTCATTTTCTTCTTTTATCCTCTTTTCATAAGCCCGCGAACGAATTGAACCTGCTGTGCCTATAATGCCGATTTTGTTATTTTTTGTTGCCTCTGCTGCCAATTTTGCCGCAGCATCTATAACACCAAATGCAGGGATCCTTAGTTCATCCTTTATCACAGGCAAGGCAATAGAGCTTGCGGTGCCGCATGCAACTACAATTATTTTAGGATTAAATTCCTTTAAAAAATTTATATCACTTTTTGTGTACTTTATGATTGTTTCGTCCGACTTTGAGCCGTAGGGAACTCTTCCGGTGTCGCCAAAATAAACAATCGGTTCTTTCGGCATAATCTTCATAAGTTCCTTTACGCATGTTAAACCGCCTAACCCTGAGTCAAACACCCCAATACATCTTTCAGGCATAATTTAGGCCTCCATATCTTCCATTGCAAATTTAATAATTTCATCTAAAATTTGTGAATATGTCATTCCTGACGCTTCCCAAAGCATAGGATACATACTTATATCTGTAAAACCGGGAAGTGTATTTATTTCGTTAAGATAAATTTTGTTTGTTTTGTCCTCTATAAAAAAGTCAACGCGTGCAAGACCTGTACAGTCGCATACAGAAAAAGCCTTTAGTGCAAGTTCTTGCAGTTCTTTTTTCATTTCATCATCAAGCCTTGCAGGGATTTCGGTCTTTGTCTTTTCATCTTCATATTTTGTGCTGTAGTCATAGACTTCAGAGAGTGTTATAATTTCACCTAATACCGACGCTTTTGCACTTTTGTGATTTCCTAAAACCGCACACTCTATTTCTCGTTTTTTTATTTTTTTCTCAATTAAAATTCTTCTGTCTTCTTTTGCAGCAATCTTTAGTGCAGCCGCTAATTCGTCCTCTTTTTCAACCAAAGAAACTCCGACAGATGACCCCGCATTTGACGGTTTAACAACAACAGGATATCCAAATGACTTTTTTATCCTTTCGCTGATACTTTCTTCATCGCCCGCTTGATATGCTGTTATGTAAAAACTTGGTGTTACAGGAATTTTTGCACATTCTAATATATTTTTTGTAAAAATCTTATCCATGCAAAGTGCAGATGCGGTAACTCCGTTTCCAGCGCACGGAATTTGCGCAAGAGTAAGAATGCCTTGAATTGTACCGTCTTCTCCGTTTTTGCCGTGCAAAACAGGGAAAAAAACATCAACCTTGATTTTTTGCGCCTTACCGTCTGTTAAAAGCAGGAGCC
>JAZSQN010000155.1:0-2639 GCA_045537995.1 Congzhengia sp.
ACAGAAATGTTGGAGGACTTAATCACCGTTGCAGTGAATGATGCCATTAGGCAAATTGAAGCACAGGCAGAAGAAGGCATGAGTGCAATAACCGGAGGTCTTAATATTCCCGGTTTGTTCTAAAGAGGTAACGCTATGAAAGTTCTTTTTTTATCAGTGCCCACAGGCGGAGGACACCATCAGACAGCAAAGGCAATGAGCGATTATTTTGCAGGCAATGATAATGTAGAGTGCAAAATTTTAGATGTTGCACAAAATGTAAATACCATCGTAAAAGAGCTTATTTCTAAAGGCTATATTTTATCGACTACAGTTTTACCTAAGGTTTATGGTTCAATTTACGATTTTTTAGATACTCGCGCGACATATAATGACGAACTAACAAACGCCAACAAGTTATTGTCGAACGCCTTTAAAAAGCAATTGAAAAAATACCTTGATGAATATAAGCCTGATATTATAGTGTCCACTCATGTTTTTGCTACAATAATTTTAAACAGAATTGCCAAGCGCAATCCTATAAACGCAAAAATAATATCTGTAGTTACAGATTACACAGTGCATCCCTTGTGGGAACAGTCAAAATCAGATTACTATATTACAGCGTCCGAGTTTTTGTCGTATCAAGCCATTAAAAAACTCGGAACAAATAAAAATGTGTTGCCGCTAGGCATCCCGATAAGTCCAAGATTTTGCACAAAAACCGAAAAGACAACAGCAAGAGCCTCGCTTGGTATAGACAACAAGTTTACAGTTTTAGTTATGATGGGCTCAATGGGCTATGGCAATGCTGCAATAGAAATAATAAAGCAACTCGACAAACTGCCTGAAGATTTTCAAATTTTGGCTGTTTGCGGAAACAACAAAAAATTAAAATCCGATATTTCAAAAATTAAGGCACACAGAAAAATTATTGCCTACGGTTTTGTTAACAATGTAGACGCACTTATGGATTGCTCTGATTGCATAATTACAAAACCCGGCGGTCTCTCTACATCGGAAGCTTTAGCAAAAAATATCCCGTTAATCCTTGCTAATCCGATTCCAGGTCAGGAGGACAGAAATTTAGAGTTTATGTTAAATCACGGCGTTGCCTTATCATTAAGTGATACGCATCCCGCAGATGAGGCGATTTACCTTTTGATGCACTATCCTTACATTGCCGAGCAACTAAAGGAGAACGCACAAAGACTGGCAAAGCCTAATGCTGCACGGGCACTGGGTGAGTTTATAATCGACATTTTTAACCAAAATATATAATAAGAAAGGAAGGACATCACTATGAAACTTGTATTTGCAATCGTAAGTAATGACGACTCAAGCGTAGTAATGAAAGAACTCAACAAGGAAGGTTTTTCAGTAACAAAAATGGCATCAACAGGCGGATTTTTGCGAGTTGGCAATGTTACGCTTTTAGTCGGTACAGAAGAAGAAAATGTTCAGAAAGTTATCGATATCATGTCAAAAAACAGCGCAAAGCGCAAGCAGGTAGTCTTTTCAGCCGAACCATATATCGGCGCAACCACAGGCTATACATCATTCCCCGCAGAAATCGAAATCGGCGGTGCTACAATTTTTGTAGTTGATGTAGAAAGATTTGAGAAGGTTTGATGAATTTTAATAACATTCTCGGGCACGAGGTAGTAAAGCAGAGCCTTACAAATGACATTATCAAACAAAGAATATCGAATGCCTACATTTTCGAAGGAATAGAAGGTGTAGGCAAACGGTTATGTGCGCGTATTTTTTCATGCGCCTTAGTGTGCAAAGAAGTTGATTCCCCTTGTGGAAAATGCCCTATTTGTATTCAGGCAAAAAGCGGTACGCTCCCCGATATTGTCTATGTAACAAAAGATAAAGATAAAGCATCAATAAGTGTTGATAATATCCGCGAACAAGTGATTTCTGAGGTTTACCTAAAACCAATGAATGCCTCAAGAAAGATTTTTATAATCGAGCTTGGAGATATTCTAAGCACAGAAGCGCAGAATGCGCTTTTGAAAGTTTTGGAGGAACCTCCGTCTTATGTTACATTTATCATTTGCGTTACCTCTAAAGAAAAGTTGTTGCCGACAGTTTTGTCGCGCAGTCAAACGATTACTTTCTTCCCCGTTTCCACCGATATTGTTTGTGACTTCTTGATGAAAACCTACTGCTTGGAGTATAATGATGCATATTCTTTAGCCAAACTTTCAGGCGGAAGTATCGGTGTGGCGAAAAAACTTCAGGAAGATACCTTAAAAAAAGAGAGAATAGACAAAAGTATCGCTCTTTTAATTAATTTAAAGAAAAACTCTGTTTGCATTCGTGAAATGGTTGATTTTCTTTCGGAAGAAAGGGAAAATATTCAGGAAATCATCGAATACCTGATGACTTTTATCCGCGATTGTATTATGGTCAAAACCAATTTGGCAGAAAATACGGTCTTTTTAAACAAAGTCTCACAAATAAGGGTTTTTTGCGATGACATTTCGAAAAAAAGACTTGTTTTAGCATTTGACAGACTGAGCAATTTAAAGCTCAAACTTAAGCAGAATTTAAATTTTAACGCAACGGTTTCAGAAACCATTATGCGTTTATGGGAGGATTTCCATGACAAAAGTAGTGGGCATCAGATTTAAGCCCGTAGGAAAAATTTA
>JAZSQN010000123.1:0-7845 GCA_045537995.1 Congzhengia sp.
CTGTGTGGGCTTAGTTGCTGTTGCGCAAAGAACAAGTTTATTAATTTTATTCTCTTTTGCACTCTTTATAAGATGAGTGAGTCTACCGTCCGAAACAGCATCAATTCCATAATAGTTTTCTAAATTTTGAGTTGCCTTAACAGCTATTTTTTCATCAAACGCATGCGCGTGTATATCCACTACTCTTTTTGCCATTGTATCACCTTAAAATAAAGTGCCGCATTAAGCGGCACTTTTAATCAATTATCTCTGTACTCTTCCCGAGCCATCTCCACCAACCAAATTTTCAACATCACTTCTTGAAACAAGGTTGAAGTCTCCCGGTATTGTGTGTTTTAAAGCTGATGCAGCAACACCAAATTCTAAGGCATCTTTAAAGTTTTTGCCATCTAAGAAGCCACAAATTGTACCGCCTGCAAAACTGTCTCCACCACCTACACGGTCAACAATAGGATGTGCTCTGTACTCTTTTGAATGATAAAATTCTTTTGTATCTCTTGAATAGATACATGCTGACCAACCATTATCAGAAGCACTGTGACTTACACGAAGTGAGCTTATAACATATTCAAAATTGAATTTTTCCACCATTTGTTTAAATATGTCTTCATATCCTGCAAGTTCTAAGTCACCGCTGGTAACATCAGTATTTCCTGGCTTAAATCCTAATACCTTTTCAGCGTCTTCTTCGTTGCCGATACATACATCGACATACTGCATTAAGTTTGTCATGATTTTCTGTGCTTTTTCGCTTGACCAAAGCTTTTTACGGAAGTTTAAATCAACAGATACCTTAACACCATGTTTTTTAGCAGCCTGTAGAGCTTTTTCAGTCAATTCCGCTGCAGCATCAGAAACAGCAGGTGTAATACCTGTGAAATGGAACCAATCAGCATCAGCAAAAATCGCATCAAAATCAAAATCCTCTGCTACTGCTGTTGAAATTGATGAATGAGCGCGGTCATATACAACATTTGAAGCACGCATTGAAGCACCTGTCTCCAAGAAATATATACCTAATCTTTCGCCGCCACGAGCAATAAATTTTGTATTTACATTGTGCTTACGAAGAGCTGCTACCGCACACTCACCGATTGGGTTATTGGGTACTTTTGTAACAAATGATGCATCGTGTCCATAATTTGCTAAAGACACAGCGACATTTGCCTCTCCACCACCGTAGCATACATCGAATTCGTCTGCCTGAATAAATTTTTCATGTCCGGGTGTTGATAATCTAAGCATTATTTCACCCATTGTAACTACTTTTGCCATTTTATTTTTCCATCCTTTCAAGAGATTCTTTTACAAAGAAGCTACCGCCTATAGCTGCAACCTTTTCAAACGCAAAAAATTCATCTATGTTATTTCTGTCAACACCACCGGTTGGTATGAACTTAATCTGCGGAAATGGTGCAGCCAATGCTTTAAGCGCAGCCAAACCACCATATACATTAGCCGGGAAGAACTTAACGGTAGTTATACCAAGCTCTAATGCCTGCATAATTTCTGTTGGAGTAACACATCCGGGATAATAAGGAATATCACATTCCTTACACACCTTAGCAACACTTACAGATAATCCGGGAGAAACAATAAACTTTGCACCGGCTTCAATAGCCTTTTTACACTGTTCCTCATTTATAACTGTTCCTGCACCGATGTTCATATCTGGATATTTTTCGTTTGCTAATTTAATTGCTTCCGCCGCACAAGCTGTTCTGAATGTTATTTCTGCACAATTAATGTCATTATTTTTTAATGCAGGAAGAATTTTATCAACTTCAGCTAATTCTTTTATAACAACTACGGGTATACATTTATCCATTTTTCTTCTCCTATCTGTTTTCAATTATTTTTTTAGTATCTCTTGCAATTGTAAGTTCTTCGTCAGTAGGAACAACAAATACACGAACTTTAGAATCATCTGTTGAAATTTCAGCTTCTTTACCGCGAACTTTATTTTTCTCAGTATCGATTTTGATTCCCATAAATTCATGGTCTGACAAAATATCTGCTCGTGTATCAATGCCGTTTTCGCCTACACCGCCTGCAAATGTTATCACATCTACACCGCCCATAATTGAAGCATATCTGCCGATATATCCTTTAACACTCTGAACAAACATATCAAGAGCTAACGCTGCTCTTTCATTGCCATCAGCTGCAGCCGCATCTAAATCTCTGAAATCAGAAGATACGCCTGAAATACCTAAAACGCCTGACTTCTTATTTAAAATAGAATCAATTTCATCAACAGACAGTCCCTCGTTTTTAGCTAAGAAAGGAATGATTGCAGGGTCAATTGAACCTGAACGGGTACCCATTACAAGACCTTCTAAAGGTGTAAGTCCCATTGATGTATCTAAAACTTTTCCGCCGTCAACCGCAGCAATTGAAGAACCATTACCTAAATGGCATGTAATGATTTTTAATTCTTCAATAGGTTTTCCCATCATTTCTGCAACTCTGTGTGAAACATAGTTGTGTGATGTTCCGTGGAAACCGTATCTTCTTATTTTGTACTTTTCGTAATATTCATAAGGAATACCATACATATAAGATTTTTTGGGCATTGTCTGGTGGAATGCTGTGTCAAATACACCTACATTCGGAACTCCAGGCATTGCTTCTTCACAAGCTGCAACACCTGTAAGGTTTGCAGGATTGTGCAGCGGAGCTAACGGATTACACTCCTCAACTGCCTTTTTAACCTCGTCTGTAATAAGCACACTGCCACTGAAAAACTCTCCGCCGTGTACCAATCTGTGACCAACTGCGGAAATTTCACTCATATCAGCAATAACGCCATGTTCTTTGTCAGTTAAAGCATCTAACACTAATTTAATAGCCACACTGTGATTAGGCATATCCTTTTCAATAACAACTTTATCTGAGTTTTCAGGTGTATGTGTAAGTTTTGAACCGTCAATACCGATTCTTTCACATAAACCCTTTGCCATTACCGCTTCATTCTCCATATCAATAAGCTTGTATTTTAATGAAGAACTACCTGCATTAATTACTAAAACTTTCATATATGTACTCCCTCTCTTATTTATTATCCTGTGCCTGCGCCTGAACGCAAGTAATTGCGCAAACACCTACTATGTCTTCTGCTGAACATCCGCGTGACAAATCGTTACACGGCTTTGCTATACCTTGTGTAATAGGTCCGTATGCTTCAGCCTTAGCTAAACGCTGAGTAAGCTTGTATGCAATATTTCCAACATTTAAATCAGGGAATACTAATACATTTGCTTTACCTGCAACAGGAGAACCAGGAGCTTTAGATGCACCAATTTCAGGAACAATTGCAGCATCAGCCTGAAGCTCACCATCAAGCATTAAATCGGGGCGTGTTTCCTTTGCAAGTTTTGTAGCTAACTGCATTTTGTCAACTAATTCGCTCTTTGCGCTTCCATATGAAGAATAAGAAAGCATTGCAATAACAGGATCTGCCTCTATTAATTGCTTAAATGACGCTGCAGATGAAATAGCAATTTCTGAAACTGCATCAGCATCAGGATTTTCATTTAAACCGCTGTCTGCGTATATAAATGTACCGTTATGACCATATTCACAATCAGGAACAACCATTACAAAGAATGCACTAACTAGCTTTGTTCCGGGTGCAGTTTTTAAAATCTGAAGACACGGACGAAGCACATTTGATGTAGAGTTTACTGCACCTGCAACCTGTCCGTCTGCATATCCCAATTTTACCATCATAACACCGAAATACAAAGCATTACCCATTGTTTCATATGCCTTTTCCGGCGTCATACCCTTGTCTTTTCTCATTTCATAGAATTTGTCAGCAAACTCCTGACGCTTTTCGTCAGTTTCAGGATCTAAAACAGTTGCTGCAGATATGTCTAATCCCATAGCTAATTCTGCAACCTTTGTCTTATTGCCTAAGATAATGAGATCTGCAATACCTTCTTTTAGGATCATATCAGCAGCTTTTATTGTGCGAATATCTTCTCCCTCTGCTAAGACAATTGTTTTTTTGTCCATCTTTGCACGCTCTTTGATTCTGTCTAAAAACTTACTCATCAAAATTCCTCCAAATATATATTCTTAATTTTAAATTAACCAATACTTGTACCGTCATCTTTTTCTTTATCAAGAGTTAAAAGCGACAGTTCATTTTTATTGCTCGCAGCGAGTATCATACCTTCTGATAAAACTCCACGAAGCTTTACAGGTTTTAGGTTCGTCACAACAGCAACAGTTTTTCCCACAAACTCTTCAGGTGAATAATATTTTGCAATACCAGAAACAATCTGCCTTGTTTCATTGCCTATCTTTATCTTTGAAACTAAAAGTTTGTCTGCCCCTTCAACGGGTTTTGATTCTATAACCTTGCCCACTTTAATTTCAACTTTAGCAAAGTCCTCAATTGAGATTAGGTTTTCAGGTTCTTTCTGTTCCTCTTTTTCTTCTTCAAAACCTTTTTCTATTTCTTCCATTTTCTTTGCTTCATCAATTCTTACGAATAGCGGAACTGCCTCTCCTACTGAATCGCCCGGTTTGATTTTTCCAAAGGAATCTAAAGAATCCCTCGAGGTTTCTTTTGTATTTATTTGATTAAAAATGCTCTTTGCAGTTTCCGGCATAAATGGCTGAAGTAAAACCGCTATAAATCTTATTGACTCTAAAAGATTATATAAAACACCGCCTAAACGAGCTTTCTTTTCTTCATCTTTAGCGAGTGCCCAAGGCATTGTTTCGTCAATATATTTATTTGAACGGCGTGCTAAATTCATAATTTCTTCTAATGCATCAGATGTCTTGTATGAATTCATTTTTTCTGTAACAGCAACGGCACAAGAAATAGCCTGCGCTTTCAATTCATCGTCATATTCTCCCGAACATTCCGGCTTGATTACACCGTCAAAATATTTTTTAACCATAGAAACTGTACGATTGACAAGGTTTCCTAAAGTATTTGCCAAATCTCCGTTATATCGTGCAATTATGTTTTCATATGTTATTGTACCATCCTGAGCATAAGGCATTTCCTTTAATAAGTAATAACGAATTGCCTCAACTCCGAAAAGTTTGGCTAAATCATCCGCGTACATTACATTGCCTTTTGATTTACTCATCTTATCGTTACCTGACAACAGCCACGGATGACCAAATACCTGTTTAGGTAATGGTAAACCTAAAGCCATTAAAAATATAGGCCAATAAATTGTATGGAAACGAAGAATGTCCTTTCCTATAATGTGAACATCTGCCGGCCAGTATTTTTTCATAAACTCTGACATTTCTTTTTCAGGGTCATATCCTAATGCATTAATATAATTTGATAATGCATCAACCCAAACATATATTACATGTCCTTCATCAAAGTCTACTGGAACGCCCCAAGTAAAAGATGTTCTTGAAACACAAAGGTCCTGAAGTCCAGGTTTTAAGAAATTGTTTACCATTTCTTTTTTTCGACTCTCAGGCTGTATAAATTCAGGATTTTCCTCAATATGTTTCATTAGAGCATCCTGATATTTGCTCATTTTAAAGAAATACGCTTCTTCTTTTGTTTTCTTAACAGGTCTTCCGCAGTCAGGACAGCATCCGTCAACTAACTGTGTCTCTGTAAAGAAGGATTCGCAAGGCACACAGTACCATCCTTCATATTCGCTTTTATAAATATCGCCCTGCTCGTACAATTTTTTAAATATATGCTGAACGCTCTTTTCATGATAGTCATCAGTTGTTCTTATAAACTTATCGTAGTCTGCACCCATCAAATCCCAGATTTTTTTAATTTCACCTGCAACATTATCCACATACTGCTTCGGTGTAATTCCTGCTTTTTCTGCTTCTTCCTGAATTTTTTGACCGTGCTCATCCGTTCCGGTTAAAAAAAACACATCGTAACCCATTTGCTTTTTAAATCTTGCTATGGCATCAGTAAAAACAATCTCAAATGTGTTACCAATATGTGGCTTTCTCGATGTATATGCTATCGCAGTGGTAATATAAAACTTTTCCTTACCCATCTTGTTTCCTCCACTTAATAATTACTTACATTATATAATATCACTTTTTTTCGACTTTTAAAAGAGTTTTTCTAAAAAAAATTAACTTTTTTAGAAAAAAACACATAATATGCATAATTTATGTACAAAATATAAGAAATTTTTCCAAAAAGGAGTGTAACAATGCAAAACATAAGAACAGATTTAGCTTTAGAAACTCATCAACTCTACAAAGAATCATCGCACAATTTAGAAGGCGTTAATGTTTTTGATAAATCTGTTAAAAATATTAAAATAACCCATGTCGCTATTGAAACAGATGAAGCCGAAAAAAAATTGGGAAAACCTATAGGTAATTATATAACATTAGAAACCCCTGATTTGAGGTACACAGACAAAAAAATATACGAACAAATATGCAAGCATGTCGCAAAAGAAATAAAAGAATTAATTGATAATGATGTAAATAAACCTGTTTTGGTTATCGGATTAGGAAATCGCTCCATAACATCTGATTCTTTAGGTCCTGAAGTCGTGGACAGACTGATAATCACAAGACATTTATTTTCACACGCACCTGAAATTTTAACTTCAAACTACTCTTCTGTTTGCGCACTTTCTCCAGGTGTATTGGGAATCACAGGAATCGAAACCGAAGAAATTGTGAAATCGATCTGCGCAGCTATAAAACCTTCCTGTGTTATTGTTGTTGACGCGTTAGCTGCAAGAAGCATAGACAGAATAACAAACACAATCCAGATAAGTGACACAGGAATCAATCCAGGTGCAGGAGTGGGTAACAACAGACGCGAAATCTCAGAAAAAACTCTGGGAATTCCAGTAATCGCAATAGGTGTTCCCACCGTAGTTGACGCAGCAACAATTACAGAAGATACTTTAAATGTCGCCTTTTCAGATTTGGCCGAAAAACTTCCTTTAGATGAAATATTGCGTTCTGGTAAAATCTCAAAGGAAATCTTAAATTTCACAACAACACCAAAAGAAATTGACATATTAATAAAAAAAGCAGCAGAAGTCGTTGCAAACGGAATAAACTTTGCATTACACGATAATATAACATTTGAAGATATAGATATTTTTGTAAACTAAAAAGGACTCATATGAGTCCTTTTTAGTTTAATATACGATATTTTACATATCGACTCGTGTCAAGACTGGAGAACAGTGAATAATAAGAGCCATCACCCAACACGAAATCCAAGATTTCTGTTGGGTACCCGAGAACCTTGATACTCGCAAGCTCGTATTAGGACCTACTAAATTTTCCTTAATTTTTTCACTGTTTTTCCTTAACCACTTTTCATTAAAACCCGCAGGAATGTTAGATTTTCCTGCCCGATATGTAAATATTTATTATCGGCAAACTATTCTATTAAATTGTATGGACTTGACACGAGTAATTCGCGACATCCATTTTATATCAATAATAACAGTCGATTTCACCGCTAATATCAGCATTAATTTTCGTCAACAATACTTCTCTGTTATCAGAATAGATAAGATAATTCATATGATGATGCGGATTAATAACAATCTTCAATTCAGGTATTACAATTATATATTCTAACACACCTGAAAAAGCTCCAATACTTATTATATCACAAAAACTCAACAACTCTTCTTTATTCATCTCTATTGCACAACTTGTATTTGTTTTTAACCCCAAAGAATTTAATAATCTTTTAAACTCATCGTAAATATCTTTGCATACATCATCTTCGAAAAGTTTAAGTTTGTATTTTTCATTATAAAGCGACGCGATATAACATTTTTCAAATTTTTCATTTTTTATAAAACTTTTCATAAAGTCTATAATTTCTTTTGCATTAAA
>JAZSQN010000113.1:0-4855 GCA_045537995.1 Congzhengia sp.
TTTTAAATATACAGCATATAAGCTTACACCGCTTATCAATATAACTAACACTAATAAAGCAATTAAAAAAGTTTTCATTATTTTTCCCTCATTTGCAGATAAAATTTTCCATTTTCATCTACACCTGCATATAAAACATCAGAAATATCTGTTCCGTTCAATCGTTTTTTTAACCAATCAAAGTTTTTGTTATATAAAGAAAGCGCTTTTTCGCTTACATCACCATCACATATAAACATAAAAGGAAGGCCTTTATACGATTTTTTTTCAATAACGGAATTTTCTTTAAGTATAATGCTCAAATTCCCGCTGGTTTCTAAAATACCGTATTCGATTTCACCTATATCAGTATTCCCTTGCATTCTCAACATTTCCATGAGGTCGTCAAAATTAAGCCTTAATTTTTTTAATTCCTTTTCATAAACTTTTCCGCTTTTAATTAAAATTACTGGTGTACCAGACATAAGTTTTCGAAATTTACGACTTTTTAAATCAATAAAGGAAAGTGTTGCTTCTGCAATGATCAATGTGAGAATAGGAATGACCCCATGCATCAATGGAATAGAAAGATGTCCCATAGGAATTGAAGCCAAATCGGAAATCATTAGTGTTATTACAAGCTCAGTAGGCTCTAATTGTCCCACTTGTCTTTTACCCATTATTCTGACAGCTATTACAACTAAAATATACGAGATTATTGTTCTGATAAACGAAATAAGCATATCAAACCGCCTTAAGGAATTGATATGCTTATTATTAACGATATTTTATATTTTATTTACTTACTTTTTTTGCATATTCGTTGTTTACAACTTTATCATACGGTGCACGCTTATCAAGTTCTTTCGCTTCTTCCATGATGTCTTGTAATCTATTAAAAGATTCTTCTGACAAAACAGGTGTTTTTGTCCACGCATCTATTGATTTATATCTTTCAACAGAAGATGTTAATATCTCAATATCTGTATCTGGGAACGAAGGCATAATTATTTCTGCTACTTCCTTTGAACTATGTTCATAAACCCAATTTAATCCCTTGTTAATGGCTCTTGTAAATCTTTCAATTAAATCTTTGTTATCTTCTATGTAGCTCTTTTTTGCACAGTATGCAGTATAAGGTATATCGCCGGATTCTTCTCCGACTGATGTAAGAATATATCCTTTATTTTCGGCTTCGATCATAGAAGCAGTAGGTTCAAAAAGTGTAACATATTCAGCATCGCTTCCGGAAAAAGCACCTGCCATTAAAGAAAACTGAATACTATCATCTAGAATTAAGTCTGTTGTAGGATTTAATCCTTTTTCTTTTAGCAGATATTCAAAAGTCATATACGGAACGCCGCCGCGTCTTCCCGGAATGACAGTTTTACCCTTCAGTTGATTCCAGTCAAATTTTTCTACCTTTTCTTTACCTACTAAAAAAGAACCATCTCGTTGCGTCATCTGAGCAAAAACCTGGGGATAGTCTTCTCTACCCTCGTTGTAAACATAAATTGAAGCTTCTGGGCCACAAAAACCTATATCAATTTGGTTTGATAATACAGCTGACATTACCTTATCAGCACCTTGAAGATTAGAAAGTTCGATTTCGATACCTTCTTCTTCAAAAAAACCTAGAGATATGGCTGCATATTGAGGTGCATAAAAAACTGAATGCGTAACCTCGCCCAAACGAACTTTTGTTAAATTTTGTGTTTCTTTAGCGGACTCTGTGCCGCATGCAGTAAGTCCTAAGACCATAGCCATACACAGAACAATTACTAAAATTTTTTTCATAACTACCTCCTATTTTTTAGTACTATTTTTTCGAAAATCAGTACTATCTTATATATTATAGCTGCAAATACAGCTAAAATGATAACGCTAGCCATTATAAGGTCAAGTTTGAACACCTGACCTCCATACACTATTAAATAACCTAATCCTGCCTTTGATACTAAAAATTCCCCTGCAATTACGCCTACTAATGATAATCCTAGATTTATTTTTAGCGAATTTATAAGAGTTTTTATATTTGCCGGGAGTACAATTTTTGTAAATACCTGATACTTTTTTGCACCAAAAGTTTCAGCCGTTTTTATTATATCTTTATCTGTATTTTTAAAGCCATTTAGAAGCTCCATTACCGTTACAATTAAAGAAATTGCTAGAGCCATAACGATTATAGCTTTCATCCCTGCGCCAACCCAAATTATAATTATAGGACCTAATGCAATTTTCGGAAGACTGTTTAAAATAACTAAATACGGCTCAAATATTTCAGAACAAGTTTTGAACCACCAAAGAAGTGAGGCTATCACCAATCCTGCTAATACACCAAGAACAAAACCAACTATTGTCTCAGTGCATGTAACTCCTAAGTGCAATAGTAAATCGTTAGAAGAAAGGTTTACTATAGTATTTATAACTCGTGATGGCTGACTTGTTATAAAACTGTCTATTACTCCAAAATTTGCAAGAATTTCCCACAATAAAACAAGTGTTGCTAGCAATCCTATTTGTATTGACAATATCATATATTTTCTGTATTTTAATCTATTTAAAAACAGCTCTCTTTCATTTTTAACTTGTTTCATTTATATCCAACTCCCTCCATAATGTGTCAAAATATGAACTAAATTTCGGGCTTTTTCTGCACAAAAGCGGAGTTCTGTTTTCTATATCCTCAAATGATATTTCGTGAACGCTTTGTATTACTGCAGGTCTCTTTGATAAAACTACCACTCTGTCTGCCATAGAAATCCCTTCAGGAATGTCGTGAGTAACCATAACTGTTGTTTTTTTCTCTTTTTTAATAATTGAATAAACATCATCGGTAACAGAAAGCCGTGTCTGATAATCCAAAGCCGAAAAAGCTTCATCTAAAAGTAAGATTTCAGGTCGAGTTACTAAAGTTCGTATTAAAGCTGCTCTTTGTCTCATTCCGCCTGATAATTGTGACGGATAACTATCGCGAAACTCATATAAACCATATGTTTTTAAAAGCTTATCAACATAATTTAAATTTTCCTCGTTTATTCTATGTTGAATTTCAAGCCCTAACAAAACATTTTTATATATCGTTCTCCATTCAAGTAAGTTGTCACTTTGCAGCATATATCCAATTTTTGGAGTGATTCCTGTCGTTTTAACTCCGTCTATATACACTTCCCCACTGCTTGGAGAAAGAATTCCGCAAATAATAGAAAGAAGTGTAGATTTGCCGCAACCGGAAGGACCTATAATTACAACAAATTCACCTTCTTTTACATCTAAACTTATATTATCAATCGCAGTAACCTCACTGTTAATATCCTGATAATTCATTGTTATATCTTTTATTTCAAGCACATTCATGAGAATCTCTCCTTCATTATCAATATATTAAAAACATGTTTTTCTGCTACAAGATTTATACGAAAATGTTGACTAAACAGACAAAATATATTATAATGCTCTAAGATAATGAGTTGTGACAAATGAAATTTACAATGCATTAATCAGTGCTTTAAACATAATATAAAAAAGAGCTTTTATAGGATATCCTATAAAAGCTCTTTTTTTTCAGGTTCTTCAATGTGTTTTATTTTCTTTTTGTATTTTATAACATTTCCATAGGACTTTAATATTTCAACAGAACAAAAATAGCGTCTTTTACATTTTCTGCAAACTTGGCATGAAATAAACTTATTTCCACTCAAAGTCCAGTTATAGCGTTTTCTTATCTGCCTTCCGCATTCCGGACATCTTATCTTAAATACTGTTTTGTCTATAAGTTTATTGTTTAAATCGGTTATCGGCACATCTTTAAAAGAAGAACCTTTTGTAGAAGCATCTATTATATATTTTTTCAATCTGCTTTCATCAAAAATTCTTACAAATACCTTACCGGAAATATCAGCGTCAATTAAAGCATTATGAAGCTTGCTTTCCTCATAAAAAATTGACAATTTATCTGCTGCAGCTTTTACGCCTATTTGATTGGATGTATGGTCAGACAAAATATGAGTGACATATCTTTGAATATCTACAAATTTGGTTAAAAACACAGGTGATTTATCATTGCAGAAGTAGGCGCAATTTTTTCGTAAAATCTCTGCATCTTGCGACCCCCACGACATTAAAACAGAATCATTGCCGACAAATTCCTCAAACTCTTTTTTAGCATCAGCAAATGCTACGCCATTCTCTTTCAAAAAAGATATGTCAAGACCTGTAAGCTTTTGAACGGTCGGTTCCATTTTTTTATAAATAACGGGGTTAATATATCTTGTGAAATATCCCATATATTCCATTTTATCATTGTATTTTACTGCACCTATCTGGATAATTTCATCCGCACAACGGATTTTAACTGCTTTTGTAAATCTATTCCATTCAAGGTCAAATATTACATAATTCATATTTACTCTTTTCTTTACTCCGAAATTTTCCAATCAATAGGAGTCTTTCCTATAGATTTTAAAATATCATTTATTTTAGAAAAATGCCTACAACCAAAAAAACCACGAGATGCGGACAAAGGACTTGGATGAGCTGCAGACAGTACATAGTGGCTGCTGTTTGTAATTAAAGGGAGTTTTTCGATGGCGTTTTTTCCCCATAAAACAAATATTACCGGATCTTTTCTCTCATTTAAAATTTGAATTATTCTATCTGTAAAAATCGTCCATCCAAGCTTTTTATGTGAGTTAGGCTCACCTTCCCTTACAGTCAGAACTGTATTCAAAAGCAGGATTCCTTGTTTTGCCCACTCTGTTAAGCAACCATGCGAGGGCGGAACAATCCCTAAATCACTATGTAATTCTTTAAACATATTTTTAAGCGATGGAGGAACAACCACACCTTTTTGCACAGAAAAACACAGTCCATGTGC
>JAZSQN010000131.1:0-16476 GCA_045537995.1 Congzhengia sp.
ACAAATTTGAAGGCTTTGATATGTTTGAGGAAATGATTGCCGCAATCCGCGAATCGACCTTGAAGTTTATTTTCCATGCTAAAGTTTCAGCACCTGTTGAGCGTGTTCAGGTGGCAAAACCCATCACACCGGCGGGTGATAAAACAATAGCTCCGAAACAAGCTAAAAATAATGACAAAATAGGAAGAAATGACCCGTGCCCGTGCGGAAGTGGGAAAAAGTATAAAAAATGCTGTGGGAAGAATCTGGAATAATTGTGATTGAAAGAATGTGGTAATGTGTATACTATTGCAGATTATTTGAAGTATTATAAGGGTACAGAGTTATGTGATGTTCATTGGAATGTTTTAGACAATTTACTGTGTTCAATGCTTTCGTATATTCCTGTGGATAGCTTTGAGGGACCTTTGGATTTTAATGAATTTTTACTATATGCATCGGAATTTAAAAACCGCGAAAAAACAAACCCTGTAGCACCCAAAGCATACGAATTATTGAAAATAGTAAGAGGCTCAAAAAGGTATAAGGATTTAAAGGTTTACAATTTTATTCATTATAAAAACGAGGATGTTCAATTTGGAGCGGTGACATTCAGAATAAAGGACGAAACTGTAATTTCGTTTATGGGCACCGATAATTCAAGAATAGGTTGGTTTGAAAATTTCAGACTCTCGTATGAATACCCTACTAAAACACATCAGTTTGCGATAGAGTATTTAAATAGAAACATTAAATTTTTTGAAAATGAAAATCTATATGTAGTAGGCCACTCAAAAGGCGGAAATCTTGCGATGGCAAGTGTGATGGAACTGTCAAAATTTAATTTTAAGAAAATAAAAAAAGTATATAATTTTGATGGTCCCGGTTTTAAAAAGGAAGAATTTGAAAGTCAAAAATATAAAAAACTTTCAAGAAAACTTGTAAATATTGTACCTTCAAATACAACAGTAGGAACACTTTTAAACAATCAGAACTACACAGTTGTAAAATGCACAGGTGTTGCTTTTTCCACGCATATTCCTACTACATGGAATGTCTTTGGTGAGCATTTTGTAAAAGATAAATTATCAGGACTCAGCAAACAGCTTAACGAGGCGTCAACAAGCGGTCTTGAGAGTGTTGCAGTTGAAAAAAGAGAAGAAGCATTTGAAGCAATATTTAAAAGCTTTGAAGGAAAATATGCAGATGATTTTGACATGTCATTTGCCAATATAGTGAAGTTTTTTAAAAATATCAAAAATGTAGACCCTGAAGTCTCAAAAAGCATAGAGACTATAGCTGATGCAATTGTAAAAGCTCAGCTTGGCATAAAAAATAAACGGTAAAGGACTGATAAAATGATAGTTGAGCTTGACCAGTATCGTCTGGATTTAGAAGCTATGGCAGATTCAATCAAAGAAATGGGGGATTCACTTTGAAATCCCTAAAACTGAATTAAGAATAAAGGAATTGGAAGAAGAATCTGCAAAAGACGGATTCTGGAATGATATTGATAATTCCCAAAAAGTATTGCAGGAGATAAAACAGTTAAAGGATAAGGTTTCCCGATTTAAACGCCTAAAGAGTGATTGGGAAGATATGCAGACGCTGGTTGAATTGGCACAAATGGAAGAAGATGAAAGCTTGCTCTCAGAAATTGAGGAAGGATATAAAAGCTTAACATCGGAGCTTGAAACGATGAAGCTTGAAACACTTCTTTCAGGAAAATATGATAAAAATAATGCAATTATAGCAATACATCCAGGTGCGGGAGGAACAGAAGCTCAGGATTGGGCGTCTATGCTTCTTCGTATGTATCAGCGTTGGGGTGAAAGACGAGGATTCTCGGTTTCGATGCTTGATTATTTAGCCGGAGATGAAGCAGGGGTTAAAAGTGTTACAATTCAGTTGACAGGCGAAAACGCATACGGCTATGCAAAATGCGAAAAGGGAGTTCACCGACTGGTGAGAATCTCACCCTTTGATGCTTCAGGCAGAAGACATACATCGTTTGCATCTGTTGATGTAATGCCGGAAATCGATGATGATATAGAAATCAATATACGACCTGAGGATTTAAAGGTTGATACATTCCGTGCGAGCGGAGCAGGCGGTCAGCACATTAATAAAACTGATTCTGCAATTCGTATGACCCATATTCCCACAGGTGTTGTGGTATCATGCCAGACTGAACGCTCGCAACATCAAAATCGCGAAAATGCGATGAAGATGTTAAAGGCAAAACTTGTGGAAATGGCAGAAAGAGAGCAAAAAGAAAAAATTGAAGACTTAAAGGGTGATATGAAAGATATTGCTTGGGGAAGTCAGATTCGTTCTTATGTTTTTCATCCGTACAATATGGTAAAAGACCATAGGACAAATTTTGAAGTAGGAAACATTGGTGCGGTGATGGACGGCGATTTAGATGGTTTCATAAATGAATATCTAAAAGGGGCAAACTCAGGAACGCTCAATTTAAAATAATAAAAAAAGCAGGCAATGCCTGCTTTTTTTATCTTATAAAATTAGTTCTTTTTGCCGGTTCGCGCTTTGGACATTCTAAACCGTTTTTCTTTCCTAAATCAATACATTTTAAAAGCCATGCGAAGTTGTTTGCTAAGGTTCTCATTGTCTGCATACCTTCTTCGTCTTTTTTTGGCTCTTCAGTTCCCACACCGTGTACACTGTTCCAGTACTGTGAAGGCACAACAGGCATACCTGATATGGGGTAATATTTATTAACCTGATCAAAAGCAGCTGATGCTCCGCCTCTTCTGCAGCATACAACTGTCGCCGCAGGTTTTCCCATAAAATAGTTTGCTTTGCCGTAGAAAGCTCTGTCCATAAATGATGTGAGAGCTCCGGAGGCTGCAGCGTAATGAACAGGAGTTCCAAAAACAAATCCATCAGCATCTTTTGCTTTTTCTAAAAATACATTTACAATATCGTCTATTACACACTTCTTTGATTCAAAACAAGCTCCGCATCCCAAACAGCCGGACATTGCCTTATTTCCGAGCCAAAATATCTCTGTTTGGATTCCGTTATCAATTAATGTTCTTTCAACCTCACATAGCGCAGTATATGTGCAGCCTTTTTCATGGGGACTTCCGTTTACAAGTATAACCTTCATAATATTCACTCCTAATTTTAAAAATATTGATATACATAGCATTTAAGCATACCGTTGTAGAGCTTTCTGCGTTTATCAGCTTCTTTGCCGTAGTATTTTTCAAACTCTTCATGCGAGGTTAGTATAAGCTTTTTCGCCTCAGTAAAATGCGAAAACTTCTTACCCATTGTGCGATATAAAGCCTGGCAGGATTTTACATCCATCAGGCGCTCACCGTAAGGAGGGTTACAGCATATTACACCTTTTTCTTTAAATGGAGTAATGTCTGATACATCCTTTACTTCAAAATGAATTTTATCTGCAACGCCTGCATTTATTGCATTCTGCTTGGCAATCTTTATTGCCTCAGGGTCGATGTCTGATGCAAATATTTTAGTTTCTTTGTCATGACATTCGTTTTCTTTTGCTTCTAATCTTATATCCTTCCAGAGTGTCTGTGGAATAAGATTTCGCCATGTTTCAGAGACAAATCTTCTCTTAATTCCAGGAGCACGATTTGTAGCAAAAAGTGCTGCTTCAATAGGGATTGTGCCGCTTCCGCAAAATGGGTCAATAAACATTCTGTCCCCTTTCCAGAAACTCAAAGAAATCATAGAAAAAGCGAGTGTTTCACGCATCGGAGCAATCACACTTTCTGCGCGGTAGCCCCGCTTATAAAGACTGGGTCCTGTAGTGTCAATATAAATTGTAGCTACATCCTTCATAATTGCAAAACGAACCGGAAAAAGCGGACCTGACTCTTCCAAACGAGTCGTGATTCCGTATTTTTTTGACAGCCTTTCAACAATTGCTTTTTTTACGATGGATTGACAGTCTGGCACGCTGTGAAGTTTGCTCTTTAGAGCATAACCGCTAACTGGAAACTGAGCATCCGCAGGGAAAAAGTCTTCCCATCGTATGCTGCGTACACCCTCAAAGAGCATATCAAATGTGGTTGCCTTAAACTGTGAAAGCTTAATCATAACACGCTCTGCGGCACGAAGATTTATATTACAGACAGCAATAGCCTCCTCATCGCCTGTAAATGAAACACTGCCGTTATCAACTTTTGAAACTTCGTATCCCAATTCCTTCACTTCAAAGGCTACGACCTGTTCTGTGCCCAAAAGAGTGGGAATTGTGAGAGAAAATTTACTCATAAGATCTCCTGCTTTGTTTTATTCTTTATTTTTATAATAACATGGATGAGAAAAATTTACAAGCAGAATATCTATTGACAAAAAAAATTAATGTGATAAAATTTATTATGAGGTGATATGGGTGCTTAAGCTTTACCACTGTGATATCTCAAAAATATCGGATGAAGAGTTTGAGGAGCTTTACCTTAAATCTGAAAAATCGAGACAGAAAAAAGCTGACAAACTCAAGAAAAAACCTGCTAAAAAGCTGTCAATAGCTGCAGGAGAATTAGTAAGAAATGCAATTTCGGAAGAATTTAATATAGAAAAAGATAAAATAAGATTTTGCGTTGGCAAAAACGGGAAACCGTACACAAAAAGCGCAGAGGTTGAATTTAGCATAAGTCATTCGAAAAATATTGCTGTGTGTGCAATTTCGGACAAGCCTGTAGGCATAGATATAGAATATATACATGGTGTAAATCTAAGCATAGTGCAGAAGTGTTTTGCACGAGATGAGCAGAATTATGTGTTTGAAGATAGAGAAAAAACAAGACAGAGATTTTTTGAAATCTGGACACGAAAGGAAGCATATGTAAAATTGCACGGAACAGGTGTTTCGCATTTTCCTGAATTTTCTGTTATGGGAAATGAAGATATAAAAACTTATGTAAAAAACAGATATGTAGTATCTGTGGCAACAACAAAATGAGAAAAAGGCTGTAGCGTAGCTACAGCCTTTTATTAATCACAGCAACAATTGGATTTTTTCTTTTCTTCACAGACTTCGCGTTCGGGCGGGAAGAATTCGTCAAACGGGAAACCTATCTTTTCAAATAATTCACAGGGTGAATTGTCACAGGAGGTTTCACATTCTTTCTGCGGAACACAGAAATCATAAGCAGGTATTAAAAGCTGAACTGATCTTTCCAACTTTACAATCGAGAAAAGGCCGATTGAAACGAATACTCTTCTTCTTTCGCCTGTTTGCGTAAGGGCGTCATCGAAGATGTTGCACACGCATTCAGGAACAGAAGATAAATCGAATGAGCCGCACTTGCAATCGCAGTTGTCATCACAAATTTCCTGCATATTTACAGCAAGTATCAGTGGGTCTACAACCTCTACAACAGCCTTTGGAAGATTTGTTTTCTGCCACAGAGATTCATCGAAACAGCCTGAATCGGGATTGTATTGAGAAGAGAAGATTTTTGCGGCGCCTTCTGAGCCGAAAAGCACAACCTTTTTGTCAAACACTGCAAGACCTTCTACACATACAGGTTTTCCATGACCTAAGCAAACCTCTAAAGTGATTTTAAAGAAGAATTTGATATCTACAGTGTAGTATCCGCAGTTAAAAGGAATTGCTTCAACATCAGGATATGCCCAAATAACCTCTGCTTTTTTCGATTTTACGCTCGCTGCCCTGTCAATTAAATCCTGATCCTGTGCGCTGAAATATACCCGTGCGTCTTCGATACAGTCTTTATCTTTACAGGAGTCGTAAACTTTATCTGTATGTACACATACTGAATTTTTAACCTCGTCACATGGTGAAGTGGGTGAAGGATAGCGTCTATCTGCCATATTGGACCTCCGTATTATATTTTTTGAGATTTTACCTCTATAACATAGTATGTAGATGATAACTTATTGTTACACAGAATAAAAAGAGGATTTTTTTGTTATTTTATCAAAAAAGGTATTGACCGAATGGGGTTAATTGCTATATAATAAAGGTTGAATTAATTATAAGGAGGCGGTATTTTGATTAACATCGCAATACTAGGATATGGTACTGTAGGTTCAGGTGTTTACGAGATTTTAAAAAAGAATCCTCAATCAATAGCAAAGAAGGCCGGGGATATTTTAAACATCAAATATATATTGGATATAAGAGAGTTTGAAGACCATCCTGAACGAGAACTTTTTACCAAAAACTTTGAAGATATACTAAATGATGATTCAGTGGACATTGTTGTTGAGGTTATGGGTGGATTAGAACCCGCATATACCTTTACAAAGTCTGCCCTTTTAAAAGGTAAAACAGTCGTTACATCAAATAAGGAGCTTGTTGCGACACATGGTACAGAACTGATCGAAATTGCAAAAGAAAAAAGTGTCAATTATTTCTTTGAAGCATCAGTAGGCGGCGGTATTCCGATTATCCGCCCTCTAAATCAGTGTCTGGCGGCAAATGAAATAAATGAAATACATGGCATTTTAAACGGTACAACGAATTTCATTTTAACAAAGATGTTCCAGGAAGGTTCGACATTTGAAAGTGCGCTCTCAGAGGCTCAGGCATTAGGCTATGCAGAACGCAACCCCGCAGCAGATGTAGAAGGACACGATGCATGCAGAAAGACTGCAATTTTAGCATCGCTTGCTACAGGTAAATTTGTAGATTATAATAACATTCCCACAGAAGGTATTTCCGGTATTTCTACAACAGATGTTGTATTTGCTGACAAAAAAGGTTATGTTATAAAACTGATTGGCTCAGCAGAAATTTCAGAAGATGGTAAAGTGACTGCAATAGTTGCACCCAGACTCGTTTCTAAGGAAAATCAGCTTTCAGATGTAAACAGCGTTTTCAATGCCATTCTCTTAAAAGGAGATTCGTTGGGAGATGTAATGTTCTACGGAAGAGGTGCAGGAAAGCTTCCTACTGCTAGTGCGGTTGTTGCGGATGTTATTGATGGCGCTAAACATTTACATGTAAACAAGTGGGTTATCTGGTCAAAATCCGATAGTGATGTTATGGCAGATCCGCTTGAGGCGACATATAAATACTTTGTTCGCACAGAGGACAAGACATTATCCGAGAAATTCGACTCGGTTGAAATTTGCGGTTCTTTAGGTGATGAGGTAATCTTTATTACTGAAGAAATGAAGGAAAAAGATTTTATACAAATTGCAGACAACAAATGTTCCTTTATACGCATACTTGCATAAGGATGGTAGTGACATGGCTAAGGTAAAAGTTAGAGTGCCCGGCAGTTCTGCCAATTTAGGGCCAGGTTTTGATTCTTTGGGATTAGCCCTTTCAATTTATAACTACATAGAAGCAGAAGAAACGGCAGGCGGTTTAGAAATTGAGATTTTAGATGCGGAAACAAAGGAGTTTCTTCCCACTGATGAAAAAAATCTTGTTTATAAATCCATGAAGTGTCTGTTTGAAAAGGCAGGCTATACGCCAAAAGGATTAAAGCTCACCTTGAAAAGTGAAGTTCCTGTCACACGCGGCTTGGGTTC
The DNA here is from genome assembly GCA_045537995.1 of Congzhengia sp. GTDB lineage: Bacteria > Bacillota > Clostridia > UBA1381 > UBA9506 > Congzhengia. Next base: position 7,489 of record JAZSQN010000131.1, read on the forward strand.
AAGTTCGGCGTGTATAATAGGCGGGCTCGTTGCTGCAAACGAACTTTTGGGCAAGAAGTTTTCTTCACGCGAAATCATAACAATGGCAACAAAAATAGAAGGTCATCCCGACAATGTATGTTCGGCATATTTGGGTGGATTTACAGTATCTGTTTTTGATAAGGAAGAGGTATTTTATTATTCACACAAAATAGAAGGTGACTTAAAATGCCTTGTGTTAATTCCTGATTATGCGGTTACAACGCAAAAAGCAAGAAATACACTTCCGGGATATTATCCAAAAAGAGATGTTTCATATAACATTGCTCACGCTTCTTTGTTAGTGGCATCTATGGTTTCGGGAAACTATGAGAATCTTTTATGTGCTATAGATGACCGCGTTCATGAGCCATACAGAAAAATATTTATCGATGGTTATCAAAAGCTTTACAACAAGTTAAAATCCTACGGTGCATTAGGCACATTCATAAGCGGTTCAGGTCCGACACTTGCTTCAATTATTGAGGCAGATGATGCGGAGTCGTTTTTGGAAGATATTAAAGAATATACAGACAAGGCGTTTCCAACATGGAGCGTTAAGTTGTTAGATATTGATAATGAGGGTGCAAAGGTTATAGAGTAGTTGCACTTTTATACAGGAGGTTTTAAAATTGAGTTTAATAGTTCAGAAATTTGGCGGTTCATCAGTTAAAGATGCAACCTGTCTAAGAAGGGTTGCCGGCATTATCACTGACACTTATAAAGCAGGAAATGATGTTATTGTTGTAGTAAGTGCGCAAGGTGACACAACTGATGATCTGATTGAAAAAGCTAAAGAAATAAGCAAAAACCCTTCAAAGAGAGAAATGGATATGCTACTTACAACAGGTGAGCAGATTTCGGCGTCACTTTTAGCTATGACGATAGAAGATATGGGTTATCACGCTATTTCTTTAACAGGTTGGCAAGCAGGAATTTCTACAAATTCAAGATATTCTGACAGTAGAATAAAAAAGATAAATACAGAAAGAATTAATGCAGAGCTTGACAAAAAGAGAATAGTTATTGTTACAGGATTTCAGGGCATAAACAAGTACGATGACATGACAACTTTAGGTCGAGGCGGTTCTGATACATCGGCGGTAGCGTTAGCAGCTGCATGTCATGCAGATTTGTGTGAGATTTATACCGATGTTGATGGTGTATACACAACAGACCCAAGAATTGCCCCCAATGCAAAAAAACTCTCTGAAATTTCATACGATGAAATGTTAGAGCTTGCAAGTCTTGGCGCTAATGTTTTACACAATCGCTCAGTAGAGCTTGCTAAAAAATATAATGTGAACCTTTGTGTTCGTTCAAGTATAACAGGTGCTGAAGGCACGATTGTTAAGGAGGTAACAACTGTGGAATCAATGATGGTAAGAGGTATAGCAAAGGATAATGATGTAGCGAGAATTGCATTGTGCAGTATTGAAGATACACCGGGTAAGGCGTTTAAGATATTTTCTCTTTTAGCAAAGCACAATATAAATGTAGATATTATCTTGCAGTCAATAGGAAGAGGAAATACAAAGGATATAAGCTTTACTGTTACAGAGGGCAAGTTGCAGGAAACATTAGATATAATTGAAAAGAATAAGGATATTATTGGTTACGGTGATTTGAGCTACACAACAGAAGTATCAAAAGTATCTATTGTTGGTGCAGGCATGGTAACAAATCCGGGCGTTGCTGCCAAGATGTTTGAAGCACTTTTTGATGCTCATATCAATATTCATATGATTGCAACATCAGAAATCAAGGTTTCAGTTCTGATTGATCAGGGCTTAGAGAATATGGCTGTAAAAGCTATTCAGGAAAAATTTGAATTGGCGTAAATTATAAAATTAAAAGCGGAAGGTTATACCTTCCGCTTTTTTTATTCCGACCTATCATTCTGATATTCCGAAGCTTACTCCCAAAGCTTCATCTACTCGTAACAGGAGGTCTTCATCAAGCCTGCCTATTTTTTCTCTCAAACGCTTTTTGTCTATAGTCCGTATTTGCTCTAACAAAATAACGGAATCTTTTGCAAGACCAAAGTCATTTGCGCTTATTTCTATGTGAGTAGGAAGTTTTGCCTTATTAATTTGAGAGGTAATGGCAGCAATTATAACAGTGGGAGAAAACTTATTTCCCACATCGTTTTGAATCACCAAAACAGGTCGTGTGCCGCCTTGCTCGGAGCCTATTACAGGGCTTAAATCAGCGTAAAAAATATCTCCTCTTTTTACAACCACACTTATTCACACTCCGCAAGTTTTTCCTCATACGCAAGAATTGCTTCCTCTTCTGCGTCAAAACACATTTGGGCAATACTTAAATTAAGCGATGCCATTTCCTGATAACCTTTTTTCATCTGTTCGGAAGAAATCCGTTTTTTCTTTTCACGAAGGTACATTTTCATAGCCTCGCGAACAAATTCGCTGCGATTAACATTTTCGCTACTGGCAGCGGAATCAACGGCCGCAAGCAGTGAATCGGGAACAGTTATCAGAACCTTTTTTAGTTGAGACAATATAGTCAAGCCCCCATTCGTTTATTACTGCCGCATATAGGGCATGTGAGCCTTTTGCGAAAGTATATAAGGTGTCGTAGGCTTTCGCCACATTAATAATTATACATTTATTTGTTCTTTTAGTCAACGAACAAATATTGACAATTAAAAATAGGTAAGTACATCTATAACTTTGCCGTCTTTTATATAAATTCTTGGGGTTCTGTTCCCTGTAAGAGCTAATATTTCGTGAGGTACGGTACCTGCATTTTTAGATAGAGAATTGACTGTTATGCTGTTATCTCCTCCGTTTCCGAAAACTATTACTTCGTCGCCGACATTAATATTATTGACAGAGGAAACATCTATCATACATTGGTCCATACAAATTCTTCCCACGACGGGAACCTGAACGCCGTTAACGCTCATAAATGCACTGCCTGACATGCATCTTATGTATCCGTCAGCATAGCCTATAGGAACTGTCGCAAGCTTTGTTTTTTTGCTTGTTCTATATGTTGCACCATAACTTACAGGAACATCGGAGTCCTTTTCAACTATTCTTGTTATCCGCGTTTTTACAGTCATAGCGGGAATAAGAGATAGTTTTGATGCATCTAATTCGTCTGAAGGATAAAGACCGTAAAGGATAATTCCGGGACGGACCATATCCAGGTAATATTCAGGATATGCCATTATCCCTGCACTGTTGCATATATGTCTATATGAAAATTTAATATTTTCTTTTTCTAAGGCATCTGCGACATACATAAAGTTTTTAAATTGCCAGTCTGTCATTGTTCGGTCCTTTTCATCTGCACATGAAAAATGTGAGAAAAGACCCTCTGCACAAATGTTAGGCAGTGAACAAATCGTCTTTATTCTCGAAACCCCTTCTTCATCACAGCTAAAACCGATTCGTGACATACCCGTATCTAATTTAATATGAAATTTAGCGATTTTATTCTGAGCGACTGCGGCATCAGACATTGCAGTAGCTAACATTTCATCGGTAATAGCAGCACTGATGTCGTACTTAACCATATCTTCTGCAAGGTCTACATTTGTATTTCCTAAAACTAAAACAGGCTTTAAAATTCCTGATTTGCGCAGAGCTCTTGCCTCTTCAAATGTTGCAACTGCCAAGCCATCAGCACCGTTTTCTAATACTGTTTCAGCAATTTTTAAAAAACCATGTCCGTAGGCATCTGCTTTTACTACACAAAGAATTTTTGGGTTTTCACCTGCAAGAGATTTAATGTTTTGTAAATTTTTTGCAATGGCATCAAGGTCAACTTCTGCCCATGTGCGAGTTTTAAATTTGTCCATAGTATGCTCCTTCGAGGAAAATTTAATCAGTGTTAAAAATAGAATCCTCTGTTTTTTCGTTGTATTTAAAATTTATAAATTTTGTTTTTGATAAAACTTTGTTGTCATCTCCATAAAAAATCATCGTATCAGGCAAAAGCGTTTCATTGTCGATTGAAAGCGAAACACTTTTAATGCTTAACGCTTCATCTCCAGGAAAAACATCAAGCACGGTTTTGTTACTGCTTGAAAAAGATTCGTTGACTCTGCATGAGGTTTGTTCAGAAGCGTAGTATGCTCTAAAAAAATTATTCACAAAAAGCATGTTAAGATAATCGTCTGAGGGAACGGTAAGCGCATAGTCTGAACCGTCTGCTAAAACTTTTGTTACTGCGCCGTTTGTAACTGTCAAGACAGAAAACAGACCATCTTTGTCGGTAAGGCGCATATAAAATTTATCAGGAGATTTAAACTTTTGGGAAACAAAATAGCGGTTTTCGGTTTTGTTTGAAAAAACGCTCATATCAAGTTCTGCCGAAAAGCTTTCCATTTTGTTATAGTACTTGTGAATTTTTTCGTAAATGTCCATGTCACTGTCAGAAAATCCGTTAGAGCACGAAGAAAATGACAGGCTAATCGTTAGTGTAAGAAAAAGTAAAAATAATTTCTTACACATTATTTATTTACAGCTCCTTTATATCAGGCGAAATATCACATGGTGACATAAGCGCCTTTGGTACACAGTTTAATATATCCTCCGATGTCATTCCGCGCTCGCCTAAAAGTTCACGGGCAATATTTCCTGCAGCAGAATGAGCATATACACCGGCTGTTGCGGCACAAAAAGGTGACAAACCCTGAGATAAAAAACCTGTTACTATTCCTGCTAAGACATCTCCAGAACCTGCCGTAGCCATGCCTGAATTCGAAGCAGGGCAAACGGAAACTTTACCTAAAGCATCTGCTACAACTGTTACAGCGTCTTTTAAAATAAGGGTTACATTGTATTTTTTTGCAAAATCTGAGGCGTGTAATATTGGATTTTCCTTGATTTTTGAAATCTCTACGCCCGATAATCTTGAAAATTCCGCTATATGCGGTGTAAGTATAATATTTTTATTCAAACGATTTAATATATCAATGTTTTTTGATAAGATATTAAGTGCGTCTGCATCGATTACGAGAGGTTTTTCCAAAAAATTAATCAGTTCAATAACAGCTTGGCAAGTGCTACTGCTTTTTCCTAATCCGCACCCGATTAATACTGCATCTGAATCTTTTGATTTTTCAAGCAAAAGCTTGGCAGTTGTGTCAGGAAATTCACCATTATCCTGATGAAGAGGAAGTGTCATAACAGACGGAAAACGGTGAGCAAGGGTAGAAATAATATTTTCGGCTGTTGCAACTGTTACCATTCCGGTACCGCTTTTTAAAATAGCACTGCCTGCTAAGATTGCAGCTCCTGCCATGCCTGAAGACCCCACAAATGCTAATGCTTTGCCAAATGTGCCCTTGTGAGAATTTCCTTTTCGTTCGGGCAAAAGAGAAAAGGAGTCTTTAGTAATTATATCGTAGCTGTATGCTGATTTTTTTGGTATTGAAATGGGAGATACTATCAGTTTTTTGTAGGATGACCTCGCAGGGTATAAAAACAGACCGATTTTTGCATAACCGAATGTTACTAAAAGATTCGCATTTACATAAGTTTTACAAACCTGACCGATGTCTGCTATAACACCGCTTGGAACATCAACTGAAGCAATATATGAACCCGATTCGTTCATATATTCTATGGCGTATTTTGCACTCCCTTCCACTTCGCCGTGAAATCCTGTACCAAAAATCGCATCAATAACGATATCATAATTATATTTGAAAGAATCTATAAAAGGAATGCCCATTTTTTTTGCTCTTTCCATGTTTGTTTTAGCGTCGCCTGAAAGGGTAGAAACATCACATAACGGAAAGATATCCACATTTGCATCTTTTAAATGCATAAGGCGAGCTATAGCATATCCGTCTCCTCCGTTGTTTCCTCGACCGCATACTACACATATATTTTTGCCTTTTAAAGAACCCGTCTCCTTTTCTAAGGCAAGAACAAATCCGCATGCTGCATTCTCCATAAGGATAATGGAAGGGATACCATAATCATCTGTTGCAGCTTTTTCTAAATTTTTCATAGTAAGAATATCTACAGCTATCATATTAATTACTCCATACAAATATTCTGATAAATATTTTATAATAAATAAAAAAGATTTACAAGTATGTTTTAAAAAAAATTTGTTGAATTAAATCCGCACATATGATACAATTTAGGTTAGTAATGAAAAGGAGAATCGCATGAACTTTTTACAAGATACTTATATAGGCAACATAATAATGACTTTATTTATATCTATGGTGCCAGTAATCGAACTTCGCGGTGCTATACCGATAGCAGTGGGGCATGGACTTGATTTAGGATTTGCAATATTTTTGTCTATTATAGGGAATATGATTCCTGTTCCGTTTATAATAATATTTATAAGAAGAATATTTAAGTGGATGAGGACAAAAAGCAAAAAGCTTGAGAAATTAGTCAGCTATTTTGAAAAAAAGGCAGATAAGCATAGAGATAAAGTTACGAAATATGGTTTTTGGGGATTGTTTATTCTGGTTGCGATTCCGCTTCCTGGTACAGGCGCATGGACAGGAGCGTTGGTTGCTGCCATGATGGATATCCGTTTAAAAACTGCAATTCCTGCAATTTTGCTGGGAGTCATTACAGCAGGAATTATTGTAGCTTTAGTTTCTTCAGGCGTGTTTGCTATGTTTACACTTTAATGGGGAAATCAAATGTTAGAAAATATTAAAAACATCGATTTTTTAGTTCTAAATTTCATAAGGGATAATTTTTCAAACGACTTTTTAGATTTTTTGATGCCAAAAATTACAGTGCTGGGAAACGGCGGAGCAATTTGGATAATTGCGACAATAGTGCTTTTAATGATACCTAAGTACAGAAAAGGCGGCAAGGCTATGTTAGCTGGTTTAGTGGCAGTGCTAATAATAGGAAACATAACACTAAAACCATTAATTGGGAGAGTCAGACCTTACGATTTGATAGATGGCATAGAGTTACTGATTGCGGCACCGAGTGATTATTCTTTTCCTTCAGGGCATACGCTTTCCTCGTTTGTTGCGGCATTTATACTTTCTATGATAGATAAAAGATTTGCATATATTGCGATTCCGTTAGCAGTTTTAATTGCGTTTTCGAGGCTTTATCTTTATGTACATTTCCCCAGTGATGTTTTAGGAGGAATAATAATAGCAGCTTTGATATCTGCGGTCGTATATCTTATTTTTTTCAAAAAAAAGAGTTCGCATTAGCGAACTCTTTTTAAATTTCTGTGATAAGTTTTATGTTATCGTTGTATATCTTTTCAAACTGTGAAAGCGGAAGTGGGTTTACACCTTTTCCTACCTCTATTGTAAAAGCGGGGATATTAAACTTTTCAATAACCCAATCTTTATATCCCGTGCAATCTGTAAGGCCGTCTGCTAAAATAAGGTCATACCCTGTGGCTGAGGATATGCGTTTTGCAATATCGTAAGCATTAGGTGCGCATCTGCCCTGATATTTATAAAATATTTCTTCACCCTGAGAATGATAAGCTATTACTATATCAGGCATAACTTTTTTTGTGAGAAAAACAACAGCCTTTGTTTCGGGTTCGCTTTCGGGGTGTTCGCCTGAATACTTTCCGGGTGAGGGTCCGTATATTCCTTCACTGATTTGCAAAGCCTTACCTTTTGAAAATGAGGCATCGTAATTGTGGTTTAAGTCAACACCTCTGATATTTGCCTGCCAATTATCTGTAAAATCCTTGTTGTTATTGATTTTAATCAGTTTGTTGCGGATAAATAAAGGAATTTCATCACTAAGCCCTTTTACACAAAGATTTACACCATCAGGATTTACCATTGGTATAAAGTAAAAGCTTTTTTCATTCCAGCGTTTTTTTATGCCTTTCTCGTATTCTTCGCACAAAAACGAAATAAGGCTCAAAACAAGCTGGGAGGTTATCCACTCTTTGCCGTGATGGGCGGCGGTTATTATAATTTTTTGAGCGCCTTTTCCAAATCGCACTGCATAAATAGGTTTTCCTAAAACTGAAAAACCTGCTGTTTCTTTTGATAAAAATGGAAATCTGCTTAAAAGAAACGATAAATCCTTAGTAAAAATCTCATATGTGTAACGCTTTTTAGTTACAGCAAATTGATTTTTCATATTTTCACCTCGCTTTAATTTATGTATAATACAGGGAAAAATTACACATAATAGGCAGCGAAAGGAATGATGAGTGTGAAAAAAGCTTATGTAAAGGTAAAACCAAAGAGTGCAAAAAGTATTTTGGGAAGGCCATACATAGTGGGCACGATACTTGGTGCTGCGGTATGTGCTATGGTATTGTCTTTCGTTTTAAAACCGTATCAGATGGAAGAAGAAATAAAAAATGTTGAACAAACTGAAAATTCTGAAAATTTTGAATCTGCACAGGTTTTAGAGCATCAGGAAATATATGTAGAGAAAAAAACTGAAGAAAATGAGCCGGTGGAAGAAAAAAACGAAGAAAAGGAAGAAATTGAAGAGTCCGCTCTATTTGAAAAAAGCCTGAAAGGAAATTTTTTTATGCCAGTTGAGGGAGAGATATTTAATGGATTTTCCGGCACAAAACCTGTAAAATCAAAGACAATGGGTGACTGGCGTGTTCATAGCGGAATTGATATAAAAGCGGCATCAGGGACAAGTGTAAAAGCACCTCAATCAGGAAAAATAATAAAAGCATACAGTGATAAACTTACGGGAAATACAGTATCGATTGATCACGGCAACGGTGTAATTTCTACGATATACAATCTTGATAAGATAAATGTTTCAGAAGGACAAAATGTAAATTCAGGAGATATTATAGGAACGGTGGGGCAAAGTGCTACACTTGAGATGGCAGATGACCCTCATGTCCACTTTGAAATAAAAGAAAACGGAAAATATGTAAATCCGAATGAGTTTTTAAAATAAAAAAAGACGAACCTTTATGGTGAAGTGATATAATGATGGTAGACACAAAAAAGTGTCTGCCATCATTTTTTATGCTATACTAAAGAAAAGG
>JAZSQN010000063.1:0-3795 GCA_045537995.1 Congzhengia sp.
GTTTTTTTGCTTTTGGAACAAATTTTATCATTTTAAAATCTATTATCATGTGGTTTGGCCCCCCGTTCTGCATCTTATAAGCCTTTAAGCCGTTAAAATCCACCTTTAATGAAATGTCGAGTGAATCAGGGTATATTATGATTTTCTCAACAAATGTATTAAAGATTATTTGCGCGTATTCTTCATCTGTATGGTCTTTCAGGGATTGCTTGTACTGCTGCAAGAAATCAACAATATCTCCAACGGCTAAAGATTGGGAATTTTCCAGATAGTCGTTTTTCTCAATTTGGTTTTCGATGTTCTTTCTTTCTTCTTTTAAGGACTTGTTCTTTTCATCTAACATATTTTTATCAAGCCCGCCGTTAATATACAGTTCCATCAATTTTTCCTGCTGCTTTTTCACCTTTTCGAGTTGTTGTTTCAGTTTCTTTGTCGGTGTAAGAGGGGCTTTTCTTTCCTCTTCAAGCGTGTTCAATACTTGTTGGGCGATATTATTTATAGCGTTGTCTGTTAGTATGGCATCTGTTATAGTATCGGTAACAAGTTTTTCATAGTATTCTTTGTTTAGGGCTGTATTCGTGCAGCCGTTTTTATTTTTGTCTTTTCCGGCGCATTTATAATATGAAGCTCTATACACTTCACCGCTTTTTGTTTTCTTTTTCGAGCCTGAGCCGCAGTAGGAGAAGCCGCAAACGCCACAACGCAAAGCGCCCGTCATAAAATAGTTTCTTTTTCGCATTTTGGGCTTGTTCATTGTTTTTCTTTTCTCTTGCACCACTTCCCACAAATCGGCATCAATAATAGGCTCTTTTATTATCCCATCAAGGCGTATTGTTTCGGTAGAAGTGTGGTTATATACGAAATTGCCGATATATTTTTCATTTTGCAGCAAATCGTATAAAGTACGGACATTGAACGGCCTGCCGTATTGGTTGCGGTAGCCCTCACGGTTTAACCGCTCAACAATTTTGAGTTTTGGCACTCCGTTTGCATATTCGTTAAAAATTCTCTTAACAATATGTGCGTTTTCATCTGGATAATAATAACCCTCGCTATCAACAGATAACCCCAACAATTTACCGCCGCCTGTATGTTTACCTTTTAAGGCGTTTTCTAACATGCCTTTTTTCACTTCAAGCGCAAGGTTTTCGGAATAGTATTCGTCCATTGCTTCTATCATACTTTCCAATATGCGGCCCTCCGGGCTGTCATCAATCGGCTGTGTAACGGATATAACCTTTATTCCCGCGTCGCGTAAACGCTTCTTATATAATGCGCTATCGTACTTGTTACGGGCAAAACGGTTGAATTTATGGACTAAAACAGCGTCAATATCAGTTAGTTTCCCTTTTAACAGAGCATCTATCATAACCATAAAATCGTCACGCTGGTCGGTTGTGGCGGATTGTGCTTCATCTGTATATACTTCTACAAGCTGTATTCCTTCCCTTTCGCAAAAATCGCCTATAGCCCTTAATTGTGCGTCAATACTTTCATCCCGTTGGTTGTTGGAAGAAAACCGCCCATAAGCAACCGCCCGTCGTATCTGTGTTCCATTCCTCTGAATTTTTCTGCGCTGACTTGCCATGTTGTCACTCCTAATCTGAAATTTCTAAATACATTTTCATAATTTCTTTGTAAAGCTCTTCGCGCTCTTCTTTTGGAATATCCTTATTAAGAAAAACGCTCTTTGCACGGCTCAAAAGCTCAAAACTTTCGTCCGTTGTATCTACTCCGAAATAATCAAGCCCAACGCCGTAAAATTCGGCAAAGCGGCGCAATTCGGATAAATGCGGCGTTCTCCGCCCTACCTCATAATTTGAAATAGTGGCACGGCTCAATTCCAACTTTTCGGATAATTCAAGCTGTGTTAATTTTCTCCCCTTTCTTAGTGTTTTTAGTTTGCTACCTATGGTTGACATTGAAGATAGCCCACTCCTTTCTATTGTTTTGTTGTACCGGGGCAGGTAACAACATAATCATAGTAACATAAAATGCTAACGATGTGAAACATTAAGCAAAGCCCGCAAAACAGGATGCGAACATTTGTTGCTTTTTGCTATTGATTTTGAATTATTATTGTAATATAATGAATACGAAAGTTAGCAAATATCTGAAAACTATGACGAGGTGACGCAATGAAAAACAGACGAGGATATACCGCGCAAGAAAGAATTAAGCAGGAAATTGAGTTTGCCAAAAGTAGAGAGAACAAGGCGGATAGAACCCTGCTCGCAACAAAGGCGCTCGGCGCAGCGGATTTAGCTGTTGAGTTTGGATTGATTACATATAAAGAATGGGAAAAACATATAGAGAATATATTTAACATAGCATAGGGCAAGCCGCCCGTTTCTTTTTTGCGCCGTGCGCCGCCTTGTTAGCATTATGCAATATATATAAAACACTGTGTAAACTTTTGTATATTTTGCGTATTTACAAATATTCAAAATTATAGTAAAATAGTATTGTAATCAAGAGAGTTTGCAAGACCGCTTTTGTCAACAATACAAAGAAAAGAGGTAAAACAAAATGCACAAGCTGAAACGAGAAGCAGGCGTGTACTACGCTGACGGCAAGCCGTTTGCAACGCTTCACGAAGCGTTGGTGTTTATCTTCAAGAAGTAAGGTAAACAGACAGCAAGGGGCGTTCAATCGCCCCTTGTGTGTCATTATGAAACATTTTGAAAGGTGGTGATACGATGCGAACAGAGTTAAAAAAATTCCGAGTAGGCGAACACCTAAAGCAGAGCGAAATTGCTGAAAAGCTTGAAGTAAGTCGAGTGACATATAGTAAAGTCGAAAATGGCCTGCGGAGCGGTGACGCAAAGTTTTGGAACAATCTGCAAAAGGTTTTCAACGTGCCTGATGAAGAAATGTGGAAGTTGCAGAAACTTGATGAAAGAGAGTGAAAATAATGCGAGGAAACAGACGCAGGGCAACGGTTAGATTGATAGAAAAAGAGTACATAAGCAATCAAAGGCTTGTCGAGTATTTTGCCAACAAATACAAGGAAAGAGGTATGAACAATGAACACTAAACCGTTATTTAGCGGCGATGCCATTGTTGAAATTGAGCGCTGGCGGTATGACGAATTGTTGCACAAGGAGAAGCATTTGGAGCTCATTTTGGCTGCCCTTTCTAACATGTACGGCTATAGTGACATTGACAAATTCAAAGAGTTTTTGGGCATTAAGAGTAGCGTGAGGTGCGGGAATGAATAACGAGATTATTGTTGTAAAGCAGCTTCCCGTTATTGCCGAGAAGTTGCAGACCATTAAGGCCGATGTGACCGAAAGAGTGAATAAGGCAATGAGCCTTGTTTGCACTGAGGAAACGGTAAAAACGGTAAAAGAGGCGCGGGCCGAGCTGAACAAAGAGTTTAAGTTTTGGGAAGAAAAGCGCAAGCAGGTAAAAACGGCTGTTATGTCACCTTATGAGCAGTTTGAGGCCGTATACAAGGATTGCATTACAGATGTTTTCAAAAAGGCAGATGCCGAGCTGAAATGCAAGATTGACAGCGTAGAAAGTGAATTGAAAACCCAAAAAGCGGAGGAAGTCTATACCTACTTTAACGAGTATAGAGATAGCAAAAACAAGGAACTTCACACTTTTATTTCATATAGTCACGCAAAAATCAATGTCACTCTTTCCGCAAGCCTGAAAAGCCTTAAAGAGCAGGCGAAAGCATTTATTGACCGCGTTTGCGACGATTTGACCCTTATTGAAACGCAGGAGCACAAAGACGAAATCCTGTACGAATACAAGCAGAGCTTGAATGTGTCGGGCGCTATTACA
>JAZSQN010000081.1:0-29644 GCA_045537995.1 Congzhengia sp.
GTGAGTGTCTTTTGATACTCACTCTTATTTTATATTTTAGGTAGGGACTCGAACCCTGAAGAGGGCAACGAGCGTGAAGAAAATATGCCAGTGACATATTTTTAGCGAAGTTGGTGCGCAGTTGGGTACTGTGAGCGCAGCTCACGGTCGACAAGCAAGAAAGATGCGAAGCAGCTTTGTCCCTGATGGTGTACCACAAAAAGGATACGCAGATGCGTGTCTTTTTTGTATTCCACCATTTCTGCCTTTGGCAGAATGGATTCGAGTATCGTTTATCTGGCTTTCATCTCACAGAGACGCTCAAGCTATGAAACAATCCACCGGATTGTTTCACTTACGCTTTCGGCTGATGGCAATACTTGATTTAAAACCTGCTTGATTTGTCGAAAAAACAATGGTAAAATATATGACATAAATGAAAAAGTAGATCCCGAACCGCCGATTCATCCCTAAAGTGTCCAGGGAAAATGATTTTTGTAACTTATGACCATTACCACACATTTATTGAGATTGAATAAGGAGAAACTAAATGACTTACAAAGAAAATTTAAAACAAAATGCATTTAAGCCAATAAAAGAAAATCCCATCATATTGGATTTTACAGGGTGTAAATACTTAGGAGAAATACATCTTATATTAAAAGAAAAATTCGGATTTCCTGAATATTACGGAGAAAATTGGGATGCTTTATGGGACTGTATGCAGGGGTTATTTTACCAAAGAGGTAATTTCAAAGTAAACATATATGGATTTTCGACACTTCCTGATGACTTGCGAGATTATTGTAAAACAATGCTTAAAATTTTTGATGATGTACACAGGGGTACACCAAATGTAACATTTGAACTTTTTTAAGTATTGACAATAAAGAAAGATCGATCTATTGTAAATATAAGAATAAAGGGTTCAAAAACCGATAGCAGTTAAGACATAAACAAAACGCTTGCAAATTTTAGAGGAATATGTTAAAATAGGTGTCAGTGAAAGGGTGATTAATATGAAATTAAATTGCGCACAATTAAGAGAAATAGCAACAGGGGCAGTGAGAGTTGAAGAAGAAGATGGAGGAATAAGGTTTTATAGATTCACAAAAGAGCAGGAAGAATTATATGAAAGAACATGTAATTATTTTTATAAAAAAACGCTTACTACCGCAGGTATAAAGCTTTTGTTTAAAACCAACAGCGAAAAGTTATTCTTAGACTTATTAGTTGAATGGGGCGCAAGGGGAGTTCCGTACCATTATTTTTCAATTGATATTTTTGCTGATGGAAAAACAGTTGGTTATTTGGATAATTTTTCAGAAATGATGCCTCTGCCTCAAGATTATACAGACGCCCACTGTCCGTTCGGTGAGTTTTCCAAGTCGTTTGATTTAGGAAGCGGAACAAAACTTTTATGTATACATCTTCCTTGGTCAGTAAAGAATCTGATTAAAGAAATAAGTATTGATGACGGAGCGTTTATCGAGCCTGTAAAGCCACAAAAGAAGTTATTGGCATTTGGAGACTCTATAACGCATGGCTATGACGCATTGCGCCCATCAAACAGATATGTTTCAAAGCTTGCAGAACTGCTTGATGCTGAGGAATATAACAAGGCAATAGGCGGAGAAGTTTTTTTTCCTGAACTTGCAGAGCTTAAGGATTCATTTGAGCCTGATTACATAACTGTTGCATATGGAACTAACGATTGGGATGGTACAGATGAAAAAACTCTTAAGAAGAACAGCAAGGCATTTTATGAAAATATAAGTAAAATCTATCCTCATTCAAAAATATTTGCAATTACTCCTATATGGAGAAAGGATATGCATGAAGAAAGAGAATGCGGTGCATTTGAAGATGTTGAAAAGCATATAAAAGAAGCAGTAAAAGGAATTAAAAACATTGAGGTTATATCGGGTTTTAATTTAGTTCCAAAGGAAGAGAAGTACTATGCAGATTTAAAATCTCATCCAAATGATGAAGGATTCTCACACTACTATAAAAATCTTTATAATGAAATTAAAAAACATATATAAAAATAAAAGAAGTCAACCTTTGGGTTGACTTCTTTTATTATTTAATGTCTTCAATAACATTTTCAGGTTGAACTAAAAGCTGTTCAGGATTTTCCAGAAGTTTTTTGAGTTTTTTAAAAGCTGTTGCGTAGTAATGACCGTCACAAATTCTTTCGTCGCATACTATAGTAAAATCTATCAGACGGCGTTTTTCAACCTTACCTTCTTCATTCAGTGCATATTCGGTGCGTTTTGCTCCCATAGCAATAAATATGGGCAGGTTACCAAAATTATAAAGATGATGAAATATCGGAGGCATACCGAGTGACCCCATATTCGTAATAAACATGGACCCGTGAAACGGACTTAACTTTGTAAGCCAACGGGGAAGCAGACCAAAGTAATCTAAAAGTTTTAAAAACCATACAGTGAATTTTAAAAATACACCGGGAAAACTTACAAGAACTCTTGCTGCTGAATCCATGTTATTATTGTCTCCGTCTTTTTTGTTTTCCTCTAACAATTTAGTAAGATTTTCATATATTGTGAATAATGTGTCAGTGGGTGAAGCATCAAGCTTTATTACTGTTTCAGGGGCATTTAGTGCCATTTCTTTTTTTATAGCCATGCAAATTTCTATGCCGTTTCGCGAATAGAGCCTTTGTCCGCGTATGAATCGATTAATTCCCGGAACTTGTGAAACTGTGCGTGCATATGCCGCCATAAAAATATGAATCATTCCCAGACCCTTCATGCCCTCCAGTCTTTTTTGACGGAGTAGCTGCTCACATTTTCCTACATCAACAGATGCTGAAAACATATTTGCAGCTCCCATTCTGTCTGGCATAATAAAGGGAGAAACGGCATCCATAGGTATACCGCTTTTTATTCTTCTGCCTTCTTTTAACTTCATATAAATACCTCTCTTATTTAGAGTTACATATATTTTACCATAGTTTTCGACAAATTACAACAAAAATAGTAACAAATAAAGCTGTGCGGATATTTTAACATATTGAAAGTTTGAAATAATTATGATGCAATGTACAAAAAGATATAATATAAAATAAATTTATTATAATTTGTCACATAAAACAGAATTTTGGAATATTATAAAGCAGGCAGATGATTTTCTGTCTGCTTTAAATTTTAAATGACAGGAGATTATGTATGGATAATTTTGAAATGGTAGTGGGATACGCATATGTACTCCCTCAAACGACATTTAATACCTTTACTCCTGAAATGGCATTAGAATGCGGTACGCTTTTTCCGGAATTAAGCCTTAGTATGTGCGAATATTTAAGAGGTGTTAAGGAGGATAAATGTAATGGCAAATAATGTATCAAAAAAAAGACTTCTAAGAGAAATTATGGAGGCGGATTTTGTATTAAAAGAGCTTAATCTTTTTTTAGACACACATCCTTGCCATAGAGCAGCACTAGAGAAATTTATGAGATACGAGCAAAGGTCTGCAAAGCTAAAGCATGAATATGAAAAATTGTTTGGACCGCTCACACCGTCGGTAAATAATAACACTCAAAACTGGGAATGGTTACAAGGCCCATGGCCGTGGGAAAATTGCTAAAAGGAAGGGGAATATATAGAATATGTGGGAATATCAGAAAAAACTTCAAATACCGGTAAATATCAAAACTCCTGACCCTAAACTTGCGGCTTTTATTATAAGCCAGTACGGTGGTCCTGATGGTGAGTTGGCTGCATCAACCCGATATCTTTCACAGAGATTTTCTATGGAGGACGATATGGCAAAGGCTCTTTTGACCGACATAGGTACAGAAGAACTTGCACATTTAGAGATTGTGGGTTCTGTGGTTCACCAGCTGACGAAGAATTTGTCAACAGGTGAAATTGAAAGAAGTCCTATGGCGCCATATTATGTGGACCATGCTAAAGGAGTGTATCCGACAGCTGCATCAGGTTTTCCATGGAGTGCAGCTTCAATAGGTGTAAAAGGGGACCCAATTGCTGATCTTGTTGAAGATTTAGCTGCAGAGCAAAAGGCAAGAGTAACTTATGACAACATTCTTAAAATGTGCGATAATCCTGATGTTACAAAGGTTATAAAATTCCTTCGTGAAAGGGAAGTCGTACATTTCCAGCGCTTTGGTGAAGCTTTAAATAAAATTCAAGAAAATGTTAAAGCTAAAAAAATTCAAGGCTGCGGAATTAAAGATTGCTAAGATTAAAAATAAAAGAGGTCTAAAGAATAGCTTTAGACCTCTTTTTGCTGATTTTATGTTGATTTACTGTCTCTTTGTTCTAAAAATTTAAAGAATTCGACCAACGCAATTTTTGAAGAGGATGAAATTGTCGACAAATCCAGCTGACCATCTGTAGATAAGCTTTTGATTGTTTCAATGGAAGAAATGTCTACATCATCACTCATAATACCATCAATACCGTTTAAATAATCAATACTTACTTTAAAGTAATTTGATATAAGCAATAAAATCTCTTCATCAGGGAATCGTTTGCCTCTTTCGTAATTAGCAAGACAGCTTCTTGAAATGTTGAGTTTGTTTGCCAATTCATTTTGAGTAAGTCCTGAGGCAACCCTTAGACATTTAAGTCTTGAAGAGAATATTTCAACTTTTTTAGCCATAAAAATCACGCCCTATTATGCAAAATATTAAATGTCAAAAGTTCAAGTTTCTTGAACTTTTATTATATCATAACAGGAAATTTGATAAAAATCAAGTATTTTTTCAAAAATGAAACATTTTTTACAGAATATGAAACATTTGACACGGACAAAAATATATTTCTTGCAAGAATTATGAGAATATGGTAAAATTATTGTATTACAAAAAGAAAGGGTGTTACAATGGTTACGGATAAAAGAAGTAGTTTCACAGGGAAAATAGGATTTGTCCTGGCGGCAGCAGGTTCAGCTGTGGGATTGGGAAATATCTGGCGTTTTCCATATCTTGCTGCTAAATATGGGGGAGGCATTTTCCTTCTGGTTTATATTATTTTGGCAGTAACCTTCGGTTATGCTCTTATGACAGCAGAAATAGCATTAGGCCGTAAAACAGGTCTTAGTGCAGTTGGAGCGTTTAAATCATTAAATAAGAAATTTTCGTTTATAGGTTATCTTGCAGCGCTGGTTCCTATTATAATACTGCCTTACTATTCTGTAATCGGCGGTTGGGTTATTAAATATCTGGCTGATTTCGTAATGGGCAACGGAGTAGCGGCTGCAACGGATTCGTATTTTGGTAATTTTATTACAGGTGCACAAGAACCGATTATATGGTTTTTAGTTTTTATTAGCATTACTGCGTTGGTTGTTCTTTTTGGTGTTGAAAAGGGAATAGAAAAGGTAAGCAAAATAATGATGCCGATCCTTGTGGTGCTATCTATTGGTATTGCGGTATATGCATTGTTTATGCCCGGAGCGATAGATGGTGCTAAATACTACCTTTTACCCGATTTTTCCAAGTTTTCTATAAAGACAGTTTTAGCAGCTATGGGGCAATTGTTTTATTCAATGTCACTTGCTATGGGTATTATGATTACATACGGTTCGTATATGAAAAAAGATGTAAACTTAGATTCATCTGTCAAGCAGATTGAAATTTTTGATACAGGTGTAGCGTTTTTAGCAGGTCTTATGATTATTCCTGCGGTATTTTCTTTCTCAGGCGGAACGCCCGAAGCATTAGGCAAAGGTCCCAGTCTTATGTTTATTACACTTCCTAAAGTATTTGAAACAATGGCAGGCGGACAAATTGTCGGTGCGATGTTCTTTATTTTAGTGTTGTTTGCAGCGCTTACATCTTCAATTTCTCTTTTTGAAACAGTTTTATCTTTTATCTGTGATAAAACAAAGATAGGAAGAAAACCTGCTTGCTTAATCGTATTTTTAGGTTCAGTAGTATTAGGTTTATTTTCCACCTTTGGATATAGCATATGGAGTAATGTTTTAATATTCGGTATGCAGATGTTAGACTTTTTTGATTTTATCAGTAACAGTGTATTAATGCCGATTGTAGCACTGTTTACATGTATTTTTGTAGGATATGTAATCAAGCCTCAGGCAATTATAGACGAGGTAGAATTAGCAGGTAGACTAAAAAGAAAAGCAGTATTTAAAGCAATGATTAAGTATATTGCACCTATATGTATTGTACTTATTTTAGTATCTTCTCTTCTTGATGTTTTTGGCATATTTAAGATTTAATATAAAAGGAAAAAAGGCTGTAGCATCGCTACAGCCTTTTTATTATAAGGTGTTATCATTATTACAGCGCGCAGCGCATTTTGCAAAGCAGGCAAAAGTTGTCACCGTAAGCGAGAAAAATGTCAGTAATGCACCGGAAATTATTGCGCCTATTATACTTGTGGCTACAAATTCTATGGCCAAAAGAACGATAGATGTTAAAATTGTACCAAGAATACCTGTTAAAAGTACAGGAAGCACAGTGCATATACAGCCCTTACTGCCAACGCTTTTTAAAACAGCTGTGATTATAGGTGTTAGTGCAAGATAAACAACAGCTATGCCGAGCAGAACCCACAAAAATGCCGGAGTTATGGTAATAACTGCGGTTATGCGGAGCATTGCAGTAATAACACCTATAATTATGCTTGCAATAATCGCAAAAACTGAACAGTCGTTTTTGCATTCGCAATTTAAAAGGCCCATTATTTTCACCCCCCCCTGATATAGTATATGAGAGTTGTGAAAATATGTGACCTTTTTCGACAATATAAAACACCCTGAATTTTCAAGGTGTTTTATTGCGTGCTTATAATCTTATATTTGCTGTACCGTCTTCATTGTATGTAATTCTGTCGCCTGAATCGTTTAAGCTGTCTGAATATTCTAAATATTCTTTTATAGAAGAAAAAGGCGCTTTAAAGTTTTTCTTAATTTCATAGGCTCGTTTTCCATTATCGTCTAAAAGAAGTTTAAGCATTGCAAGCTGCCATGTTGCGCTGTCAACGCATGCCACTATCGAATCTTCTATATAGACCTCGGCACTATGTGCTGCGCCGTATCTGCCCCCTGAGTAAGGATGTACAACCGGCATAACACAGCATAAGTCACCCATATCTGTACTTCCTGCTTCCATCTCTGCCTCTATAGTGAACTGATGATGGGGTATTGCAAGCCTTGCAGCATCCTCGGCAAGCTTTATCATATTTATATCGTTTATTAAAGGTGCATAACCGGGGAAGTCACAAATTTCCACATTTGTGTTAATTGAAAGTGCTGCGCCGACTAATGCTTGATTTACTCTTTTGTTAGCAGCCACTATGCCCTCAAAATTACTGCCGCGTACATAGCTTTCCATTGTGGTTGTTGCAGGTATTGCATTAACCATTGCACCGCCGTTTGTAATTATAGGGTGTACGCGGATGATGTCTTTTTCCTGGAAATTTTCGCGGATGGCATTTATTGCATTAAGTCCGCAGTTTGCAGCATAAAGTGCATTCTTTCCATCCCATGGCGAGCCGCCCGCGTGGGATGATTTACCTTTGTATGTAACAGTTTTAGCCATACATCCTACGGCTCCCGAGTAAACACGAAATGCAGAGCTGGTATGCACCATAAAAGCGATATCTGTGGTGTTGAAAAATCCGCGGTGCATAAATTCGCTCTTTCCGCCGAAATATTTGATAATACCTTTTTCTTTAAGCTCTGAACGGAATTCGATTTCTAAAAGCTCTTCTGCAGGAACTGCGCAAAGCTTGATACGACCACAAAATTTATCTAAAATTCCCGGCTCTTTTAAAGCGGCTGAAATGCCTATTAAGGCAGCGCACTGTGTGTGGTGAGCGCAAGCGTGTACAGCGCCTGTTTCGGGATTACATTCGGGATGTGTAGGGCAAATAACAGAGTCCATTTCTCCCAAAATAAGAATTTCAGGTCCGGGTTTTCCCGTGTCTAACACTGTATAAAAACCGGGAATATTTCCTGCACGGGTAAGTTCATAACCTAAACCTTCAAAAACATCTTCCATGTATTTTGATGTTTCAATTTCCCTGTAACCTGTTTCAGGGTGATTCCATATAAACTTTTCTGCATCAAACATCAATTGGGAGTGTTTCTCAACAGCTTTTTTAATATCGTTCATAAAATCCCTCCAAAAAGTACTAACACAATCATAATAGCATACAGAAAAAGTCAAGTCAACAATTATAGAATTGATTTTTCTTATGTAATGTAGTATAATGTCTACGGTGATAAAATATGGATTATAATTTACATACTCATACATACAGATGTTCTCACGCCACGGGAACAGAAAGAGAATATATAGAAGCGGCAATAAGCGCAGGAATTAAGATTATGGGATTTTCTGACCATATACCCTTTAAATTTCCTGATGGTGAAGAGTATTTCTACAGAGTTCCTATGGCACAAGCCCGAGAATATATTGACACTATAAACTCTTTAAAAGAGGAATATAAAGGCCAGATAGAACTTCATGTAGGGTTTGAGGTAGAATATTATCCTGAACACTTTGAGGAAATGGTAAGGGCAGCTCATAGGTGGGGAGCAGAATATCTGATTTTGGGGCAACATTCTGTCGGAAAACACCCTAACATACATTGGAGTACAATGAAAACCTCTAACGAGGAACTTTTAAAAGAATATGTACAATGCATTGTTTTGGGAATAAAAAGCAGAGTTTTTACATATGTTGCACACCCTGATATTATGAATTTCACTGGGGACGAAAAACTTTATGATGAAGAGATGAGAAAAATATGCAAAGAGTCAAAAGAGTGCGGTGTGCCCCTAGAAATTAATTTTTTGGGAATAAGGGATATGAGAAACTATCCATGTGAAAAATTTTGGAAAATAGCGGGAGAGGAAAATTCGCCTGTAGTTTTTGGACTCGATGCCCACAATGTTTCGGGAGCTAAAGACCTTAATTCTTTAAAGACCGCAGAAGAAATCTGTAAAAGGTATAATTTAAATTTATTAAAAATGCCAAAATTGGTGAATTTAGAGAGGAAATAATGAAAGAGCAGAATAGTTTTTTAAAAGGAATAAAAGATGGTTTGCCGATTTGCTTCGGGTATTTGTCAATATCGTTTGCTTTTGGCATATTTGCTTGCGGAAACGGCTTATCTATATTAGAAGCGGTTTTAATGTCGCTTACCAACCTAACATCTGCAGGACAGCTTGCAGCAGTGCCGATAATTACATCTTCGGGTACATTGTTTGAGCTTGCGGTGAGCCAGATAGTAATAAATCTTCGCTATGCTCTTATGTCTGTGTCACTGTCCCAGAAACTTGGGAAAACAGTGACTATGTTTGATAGGTTTATAATATCGTTTGCCAATACTGATGAGGTTTTTGCAGTTGCATCATCTAATTCGGAAACGGTTGGAAAGAGATATTTATATGGCCTCATATTAACGCCGCCGATTGGGTGGACTGCGGGAACTTTATTCGGTGCATGCGCAGGAAATGTTTTGCCCGAAATGCTTGTTTCAGCTTTGGGAATTGCAATTTACGGTATGTTTATTGCGATTGTAATACCAAAAACTCGATATCACAGACCGACCGCACTTTGTGTCATTATGGCAATAATCTTAAGTTGTGCGTTTTATTATATTCCCTATATAAACAAAATTCCTTCAGGGTTTACAATAATCATATGTGCAGCAATTGCAAGTGCTGTTTTTGCATATATTGCCCCGATTAATATAAGTGAGGAGGAAAGTAACGATGCATAACTTCTTCATTTATCTTTTTGTTATGGCGGTAATTACATATCTTATCCGTATGCTGCCGCTTGTTTTGGTTAAACAGAAAATAAAGAATAAATTTATTCTTTCGTTTTTGTATTACATACCATATGCGGTTTTATCTGTTATGACCATTCCTGCAATATTTTATTGTACACACTCGACATTATCTGCAGCTATAGGATTTATAATTGTGGTAATTTTAGCGTATATGAAAAAAGGGCTTATTACTGTTGCTGCTGCTTCATGTATAGGTGTGTTCGCAGTGGAGCTTCTGTTAAAAATCATATAAAAAAGACCTCAACAAAAGTTGAGGTCTTTTTTTATACATTTAAGTGTTTTCTTACTGAAATGAAACTTCCTACACCACCGAGAAGTGCGCCTAGTCCTAAAGATGAGGCAATAAGTATGCCTACTAATTCGGACAGAGGCTTCATTGTAATAAATGCAATCTGCAAGGAGTTTACAATACCGATTATTAAACTGTAACCTCCAATGACTAAGGCGATTGAAACGCAAGCGCCTATAATACCTATAAATATTCCTTCTATAATAAAGGGCCATCTTATGAACCAGTCTGTAGCGCCTACGAATTTCATGATGTTGATTTCTTTACGGCGCGTATAGACTGTAAGCTTGATTGTATTTGAAATAATAAATATTGAAACTATAGCCAGAGCTACTATTATCCATACACTAAAGTGCCTTACATAATTTGCAACTGTTACAAGCTTTTCTATCGCTTCTTCGTTTTGTTGGATTTTTGCTATTCCGTCAATTTTTTCAAGCTCCAAAACTGTATTTTTTGAATCAGAAAGATCTTTAAGCGTTATCTGATACATATCGCGAAGAGGGTTATCATCTTTATATCTTTCTAAATCTGCATTATCTATTTTATCGCGCAAGCTGTTGAGGCGCTCCTCTTTAGTGACTAAAAGAGCATCTTCTACATTTTCTATACTCGCAATCTGATTTTTGATAGTAACAATGCCCTCGCCACTAACTTTTTCATCAACAAAAACCACTATTTCATAGCTTCCCTCAAGATTTCCTACGATAGTATTTAAGTTGATGGAAAGCATCAGGAATACACCTAGAACTAAAAGGCTTGCAATTACTGTAAAAATAGAGGCAATAGTCATCCATCCGTTTGAAAAGATATTTTTAAAAGCCTCAGAAAAGAAATACCTTGCTCCTCTAATTTTCATGGCCGTAACCTCCTCTGGATTCATCACGGACAATTTTGCCGTCTTCTATTGCGATTACGCGCTTTTTCATGGTGTCAACAATATCTTTGGCATGGGTTGCCATAATAATTGTTGTGCCACGCTTGTTTATGTTGTC
This sequence comes from Congzhengia sp., assembly GCA_045537995.1. Taxonomy (GTDB): domain Bacteria; phylum Bacillota; class Clostridia; order UBA1381; family UBA9506; genus Congzhengia. The sequence goes on from JAZSQN010000081.1 coordinate 11,082, forward strand.
TAAGAGGTCCATAATTTCCATTGCAACCTTAGGATTTAAATTACCTGTGGGTTCGTCTGCAATTAAGAACGCAGGGTTGTTTACCAAAGCGCGCGCAAGTGCTACACGCTGTTGTTCCCCGCCTGAAAGCTCTGTAGGATAAGATTTTGCCTTATGAGAAAGCCCAACGAGTGATAAAACATTAGGAACCTGCTTTCTTATTTCCTTCCTGCTCGCGCCTATAATGTCCATTGCGAAGGCAACATTTTCATAGACTGTTTTATTTGAAAGCAATCTGAAATCCTGAAATACTACGCCCATAGAACGGCGCAAGTAAGGAATTTCACGGCGCTTTAACTTTCCAATATCCTTATTATTTATAATAACCTGACCATCAGTTGCTGTTTCCTCGTGCATCAAAAGCTTGATAAGAGTAGATTTGCCTGAACCTGAAGGACCTACAATAAATACAAATTCTCCTCTTTCAATAAAAAAGCTTACATCATCTAAAGCAGTTGAGCCGTTAGGATATGTTTTAGTTACATTACTAAGTAATATCATAGTATCAATCCTCTCTACAACTTAAAAGACTATGTGCTCCAAATAATTTGGGGCACATAGAAAAGTTTGAAATTCAATTAGAATTTTGACGGGTTGGTAAGCAGATATTTTCTTACCAAAACCGCTACTTTAAATACAACCGCGTCATCAAACTTTCTCAAATCAAGCCCCGTTAAACGCTCAATTTTATCCAGACGGTACACAAGCGTATTTCTGTGTACAAAAAGCTGACGCGATGTTTCTGAAACATTGAGGTTGTTTTCAAAGAATTTATCTATGGTCTGTAGTGTTTCGTCATCTAAAACCTCAAGTCCTTCTTTTTGGAAAATTTCGTCCAAGAAAAGTTCACATAACTTGCTCGGAAGCTGATAAATAACACGCCCGATACCCAATTCGTCATAACTTAAGATGTACTTATTTGACTCAAAGACCCTGCCTATTTCCAAAGCGAGTCTTGCCTCTGAATATGAATGTGCAATGTCATTAATTGATTTAACAGGAGTTCCCATACCTACATAAACCTTTAACAGAAGCTCGGAGTTTATTGTATCAACTATTGATTTTGCCGTTTTGGACATAAAATCGAAAGCATTAATAGCGGATAAGGATTTTATGAGAACAATATTTTTGTTATCAATATTGATGATAAAGTCCTGTTCGGGGAACATATTCTGCAAAAGGTGAATAACGCCTGTTTCATTTCCGGGTATTTGTACAATGTACACAACTCTCGGGATATCGGTATCAATCTGTAACTCGCCTGAACGGAGATTGATATCTCCAGGGAGCACATTTCCTAATAACACATTTTTAAGATAGCTTGCCTTATCGTATTTATCGGCACAGTGGAGCTGTAAATTTGAAATGCTTATTGCTAAAAGAGTACAGATTTTTTGGTCATCAGCATCTGCCCCTTTAACATATACAACGAAATCCATTATGTTTCTTGCACCTATCGAAACACACGAGTATCCATTTATAACGAATGGTTTCCCATTAGCCTGCGAAGATGAAACCATTAAAAACGCATCATCCTCACCAACAGGTTCGCCTACATAAGAAACGAGCACTGAAGTGTTGTTTATAACGCCCATTGATTTATGGGTAACACCGCGCATCTGGTCTAAAACAGGTTGGAAAATTTCACTAAGCATTATAATCGCTCCTTTTTTGTGTATACAACACTTATTCACATATATCATACTAAATTTTCGGCTGTTTTGCAATGTTTTTTTGCGAATTTAACCGAAATTTAATTTTTTTTAGCATATTTTTTATTTAAATGGCCAAAAATTAAAAAATATAAAAAACACTATTGCATAATTATTCAATATGATGTATAATTATAAAATAATGGAGGTATCGTTATGATTACGAAAGAGATTAAAGAACTTGATAAGAAATATTATATGAATACATTTGGTGATAGAATACCTGTGAGCTTTAAAGGCGGAAAAGGAATTAAGCTTTATTCTGATGACGGGGACACTTATACCGACTTTTTGGCAGGGATTGCGGTAAGCGCTGCAGGGCATAACCATAAAATGTTGAAGCGTGCCATAAGAAGTCAAGCAAAAAAAGTTTTACATGTTTCAAATTATTACTACATAGAAGAGCAGGCAAAACTAGCTCAAAATATTTGTCAAAACTCTGCAGCTGATAAAGTATTTTTTGCAAATTCAGGCGCTGAGGCAAATGAAGGTGCAATAAAGCTTGCAAAAATTTATCAATTTAAAAAGGGCAAGCCCGAAAGATATGAGATAATAACTCTTAATGATTCATTTCATGGCCGTACTTTAGCTACTGTTGCAGCAACAGGTCAGGAAAAATTTCAGACACCGTTTAAACCATTGACTCCAGGATTTAAATATGTGCCGATTAATGATTTTGATGCAATAAAAGAAGCAATCAGCGATAACACCTGCGCAGTTATGATGGAAATGATACAAGGGGAGAGCGGTGTTCATGAGCTTGATGAAAAATATGTAAAAGAAGTATATAATTTGTGCAAGGAAAAAGATATCGTATTTATATGCGATGAGGTACAGACGGGAATGGGCAGAACCGGAAAGCTTTTCGCTTATGAACATTACGGGATTGAACCTGACATTTTCACAATGGCAAAAGCATTAGGTGGCGGCGTGCCTATTGGTGCGGTTTGTGCAAAAGATGAGGTTGCTCAAAGCTTTGAACCCGGAGATCACGGTTCTACCTTTGGCGGAAATCCTTTGGCGTGTGCTGCAGCAAACGCGATGTTTGAAATATTTAAAAAAGAAAATCTTATAGAAAATTCCGAGAATGTAGGCTCATACTTAAAGAAAAAAATAATTGAATTACAAAAAAAGTATGATATCATAAAAGAGGTACGAGGAAAAGGCTTAATGATAGGTGTTGAGTTTAATAACGCTATTGCAGGCGATATTAAACATAAGCTTTTTGATGAAAAGTATCTGGTTGGAGCAACGATGACGACATTAAGGCTCCTACCGCCATTGATTATAACGAAAAAAGATGCGGACAATTTTATTAAAGTATTTGAAAAAGTTTTAGGAGAGAGTTCAAATGAATAAACATTTATTGACATTACACGACTGGTCAACAGAGGAAATTTTAGACACGCTGGATTTGGCTGATAAATTAAAATATGAGCAGAAAAACGGTATAGAACACCACCTTTTAAAAGGAAAAACTTTGGGAATGATTTTCACAAAGTCTTCAACGAGGACAAGGGTGTCATTTGAGGTTGGCATGTATCAGCTTGGTGGCTCGGCATTGTTTTTAAGCTCAAATGATATACAGTTAGGTCGCGGTGAGACGATTTATGATACGGCAAATGTATTGTCGAGATTTTTAGATGGTATAATGATAAGAACATATAAACAGTCCGATGTTGAAGATTTAGCAAAGTACGGCCAAATTCCGATTATCAACGGACTTACTGATTTAGTGCATCCATGCCAGATTTTAGCAGATTTTCAAACTATACGCGAGCATAAGGGAAAACTTTCGGGACTCAAGCTTGCGTATATAGGTGACGGAAATAATATGGCACATTCACTTCTTTACGGAGGAGCAAAAGTAGGTATGGAAATAGCGATTGTTACGCCTAAAGAGTATGAGTGCGATAAAGAAGTAGTAAAAAATGCTATGGAAGATGCGGCAAAAACTGGCACAAAGCTAACGATTACAAACGACCCCAAAGAAGCAATAAAAGATGCAGATGTAGTATATGCTGATACATGGGTAAGTATGGGACAGGAAGATGAAAAGGCAAAAAAAATCAAGATATTTAAGGATTACCAGATAGATAAAGAGCTTTTCTCGCATGCTAAGAGTGATGCAATATTTTTACACTGTCTCCCTGCATATCGCGGATATGAAGTAACGGAAGATGTAATTGATGGTCCGAATTCTGTGATATTTGATGAAGCTGAAAACAGACTTCATGCACAAAAAGCAGTAATGGTAAAACTCATGGGAAACAAGGAGAAATAAAATGTTTGAGGTAAGAAGAGCAAATTTAGGTGATGTTGACAGCATAGCCGAAATTACAAATGAAGCATTTTTAAAATACATAGATTTGGCAGGTATTAAAGACACACCTGCCCTTCACGAAACAAAAGAGCAGATTATAAAGGACATAGAAACGAAAATCGTATATGTCGCGTATATAAGAAATCAGGTCGTAGGAAGTGTAAGAATAGAGCTTTTAGACAATGATACAGCATATCTTTCGCGTTTTGGAGTAAGTATGAAGTATCAGAATTTAGGTATCGGAAAATCTATGATGAACGCTCTTGACATGGAGCTTTCGGAAATGAATATAAAGCAGGTTTTACTCCACACGGCGTCAAAAGCAACACCTCTTATGCGTTTTTACTATAATCGTGGCTTTTATGTTGATGAGGTGTCAAAGGATAAAGGATATATAAGAGTGCTCATGAAAAAAGATATCAAAAACGATTTATGATGTGTAATCCTCAATTACAGACAAAAGGGACTCTTTATCTGATAAAACAATACCGCTTTTAAGAAGCGATTTGTCATCTTCAGTTAAAGAGTTTATGTCAATTTCTAATACACTTTCAAAAATCTTATCACCGTTTTCGTTGATTAGATAGAGATTTACGAGATTACCTTCAGAAATGATGAGATAATCGTTATTGTCAGGGTCTTCCTCTTCTTCATATATACTTGTTATGTTGACAGGAAGATTTGGGAAAGGCTTGTCCTCACTGACGCCTTCGGTTTGAACATATGGTGCGTTTTCGCGTTTTTGCGAAGATGCACTTTTTTTTGCAAGAAAATACCCCGTAAGCACACAAGTATACATCAAAAGGAGTACACCCAATACTGATAGCACAAAATTTAATAAAGCCCGTCTGTTAAATTTATAGTTTTTTTCCATTTTAAACACTCCTTTTCATATATTGTCTGCAAAATGCAAATACTTATTCTAAAAATTGCGATTTTTAATTTAATAGCAAATTAATGATGGTGTAATAGTTTTTTAATAAGTTTGGGATAAAATAAAATAGAATAGTTATATAATATGTGAAAAATGAATTTTAGTTTAAGAGGTGGAATTATGGATAAAGCTACATATAGCAGTAAAGAGGCAGGCGGTTCCTCATCTAACAAAAAGCGCAGGAAAAAGAAAAAAAAGAATTTAAGGCGTGCTGTTTTAGCACTTTTGATTGTTGCTCTGCTTGTGATTTCTGTTGTGGCGGGAGCGTATATTGGCTTTCTTGACAACAGTATGGACTTAATTGCTGAAGAGTACAATCTTGATTTTACATCAATAATTTATTATGTTGATGATGAGTCTAATCAGCCGGTAGAACTAGACCGCGTTCACAGAAACGAAAACAGAGTATGGGTAGATATCGAAAATGTGCCCGACAACCTGCCCAATGCATTCATTGCTATTGAGGACGAGCGTTTCCGTGACCATAGAGGTGTAGATATAAAGCGTACATTTGGTGCTTTTTTACAGTGGATGATGGGAAAAGATTCATATGGCGGCTCCACAATTACGCAGCAGCTTGTAAAAAATATTACAGGTGATAAAGACAGGTCGCCTATTAGAAAAGTACAGGAAATGATACGAGCAATGAATCTGGAAAAGAAAATGAGTAAAGACCAGATTATTGAAATGTATATGAATACAATATATTTTGGTTCGGGATGTCATGGGGTTCAGGTTGCTGCAAGTCATTATTTTGGTAAAAGCGCAAAAGACCTTACAGTAGACGAATGTGCGTCACTTGCTGCGATTGTAAAGGCTCCCACAACTTATAATCCGTCCACAAATTATGAAAATAATAAAGAAAGACGCAATGTCATATTAAACAAAATGGCGGAGCTAGGATTTATCTCGGAAGAAGAGAAAGATACAGCAAAAGCCAAAGAAACTGTTGTAAAAGCAGGAAAGAATAATTCGGGTGAAATTGTAAATCAGGATGTAAAGAGTTATTTTGTAGATGCTTTGGTAGATGATGTAATTCATGACCTTATGGAAAAAGAAAACTTGACTGAGGGTGAAGCAACGAACAGACTCTACACAGGCGGATTTAAAATTTATTCGACATACGATCCGGATGTGCAAAATGCAATAGACAAGGTATATACCAACACATCAAACTTTACAAATTCAAGTATACAGTCTGCTATAGTGGTTATGGACCCTTATACAGGACACATTAAAGGAATGGCGGGAGGCATAGGGAAAAAGACTGTGCCGAGAGGTCTAAACCGTGCAACTCAGGCCAAGCGTCAGCCTGGTTCTGCGTTTAAACCTGTTGCGGTTTATGCTCCGGCTATTGAGCATAATGTAATCACTCCGGCAACATTGATTAATGATGCACCTATTAAAATAGGTGATTGGGAGCCTAAGAATTCAGGCGGAGGATTCAGAGGAAGAATTACAGCACGAGAAGCAGTTGAGCGCTCGCAGAATATTCCTGCGGTTAAAGTTCTTCGTGAATTGACACCTGATAAATCATATGATTTCTTAACTAAAAAACTTGGGTTTACGACACTTGTTGAAGGTGAGACAAGAAACGGAAAATTAATAACAGATAAAACCTTGTCGTCTGCATTAGGAGGACTTACAGAGGGTGTAACTGTTGAGGAAATGACTGCGGCTTATGCTACATTTGTAAATTCGGGAATGTATAATAAAGCTGTAACATATACTAAGGTTATAGATGCAAACGGAAGAGTAATTTTGGAAAATAAGGTTCAAAATAAAAAAGCGATGAGTGAAGAAACAGCGTACACTATGGCAAATATGCTCTCCGGTGTTACAACGAGCGGTATCGGTACAGGACGCTCAGCGAATCTTGCGAATATATTTACAGCCGGAAAAACAGGTACAACAAACTCCAATAAAGACAGATGGTTTATGGGCTTTACACCTAATTATGTAGGCGGTGTATGGATGGGATATGATACTCCCAAATCTATAAGCGGAAGCAATCTATGTCCTAGAATATGGAAGCAGATTATGACAGAAATCCACAAGGGACAGGATATTAAAACATTGGATGTGCCTGATGGCGTTGTAAAAAGAACAATCTGTCAGGAAAGTGGGAAAATTGCATCATCCGAGTGTACTAATACAAGATCAGATTATTTTAAAAACGGAACGCAGCCGATGAAGTATTGTTCTGCTGAAGAACACATCGTTTTAGAAGAAAACCCCGAAAACACTTCAGGAGAAACAAACGGTACAGGTGAGGGCGGTGTTATAGATGGAAATGCAACAGAGCCTGGAAATGAAAATATACAAAATCAGGATGCGACTCCGGGAAGCGAGGCCAATGAAAGCGATGGTGCAATGGAATAGTTAACGATTGCCTAAAGAGGTGGGATAATGAATTATAAGGAAAAGTGGGAATACTGGCTGAAAAGCCCTGTTGTGGATGAAAAAACAAAGGAAGAGCTTAAAAAGCTTTCTGATAAGGAAAAGGAAATAGAGGAAAGATTCTATAAAGATTTGGAATTTGGTACTGCAGGTCTTAGAGGCGTGCTTGGAGCAGGCAGTAACAGAATGAATGTGTATACGGTAAGAAAAGCAACGCAAGGATTGGCAGATTATATCTCATCACGAGGAGAAGAAGCAAAATCGCGCGGTGTAGTCATTTCTTATGATTCGAGGCATTTTTCTCGTGAATTTGCTATAGAAAGTGCTTGTGTTTTAGCTGCAAGCGGTATAAAATCGTATGTTTTTGATAAGCTTCATCCTGTTCCGGTGTTGTCGTTTGCTGTAAGATACCTAAATTGTTATAACGGTATTATGATTACAGCATCCCACAATCCTGCACGCTACAACGGTTATAAGGTTTACGGCAGTGACGGCGCACAGCTTAATGTTTCAGATTCTAATGAGGTTTTAGATTACATCAATAAAATGGACATTTTTAAAGATGTAAAGATAATGAGTGAGGATTTAGCAAGAGAAAAAGGACTTATAAATACCTGCGGTGATGATGTGCGCGCAGCTTATTTAGATGAAGTCTTAAAATGTCGTAAAAATCCTGATGTGAAAGAGGATACGGCAAAAGAAATAAAAATAGTATATACACCGTTTCATGGTTCGGGACTTATTCCTGTGACAGAAGCTTTACAAAAGGCAGGATATAAAAATGTCTATATTGTAAAGGAACAAGCAGAACCAAATCCTGATTTTATTACGGTAAAATCGCCGAACCCTGAAGATAAAGAAGGGTTTTATCTGGCGATTGAGTACGCTGAAAAAATAGGCGCCGATATAATACTTGGGACTGACCCCGATGCAGATCGTGTCGGAGTTTTGGTTAAAAATCCAGACGGAAATTACGAAGTATTAACAGGTAATCAAACAGGAGTGTTGCTTGCTGACTATATTTTGTCTGCTGCACACAAAAATGGTGAAATAAACGATAAAGACTTTATAGTTAAAACCATTGTTACAACAGATTTAACTAACAAAATTGCTGATTACTATGGCGTTAAGATGTACGATGTATATACAGGATTTAAGTTTATAGCTGAGCAAATAAGGCTTCATGACGGAATTGACGGGAAATACCTTTTTGGATTTGAAGAAAGCTATGGCTCGCTTCCTGGAACTTATGCAAGAGACAAAGATGCAGTTGCAGCAACCTTACTTTTATGTGAGCTTGTAGCGGTATTAAAAAGGCGAGGTCTCACACTTTATGATGGGGTTTGCGAATTGTATAAAAAATATGGTTATATTGTAGACCGAACAGTTTCTGTAAGTATGGAAGGACTTGACGGTATGCAACAGATTAAAGCCATGATGCAAAAAGTGGAATGTGAGCCGTTTAAACAAATAGGCGATACAAAAATAAGGGCTTTCCGTAATTATAATAAAGATATAAAAGAAAATTACGAAACAGGCGAGATTTCAAAAATAGGATTCGAGAGTGCAAATGTTTTATATTTTGAATTGTCGGGCGGAGGTTATTTTGTGATAAGGCCGTCAGGAACAGAGCCTAAAATAAAATTCTATTATTCCGTACCGTGTGACTCCATTGAAGACGGAAATAGTAAAATAGATAAGCTTGATAAAGAAATAAAAAAGATGCTTTTATAAAGAAAAAAAGTGTTATCCTAACGGATAACACTTTTTATTTCAGCGTCTATAAATTCTACAAGCTTTTTAGCATCTATCATCAGTTGACATCCTCTTATGCCTGCACTTATAGTTATCTTATCGTGGAGGTTGACAGTTTCATCAAAAAATGTGGGAAACTGTTTTTTCATACCTACAGGAGAGCAACCTCCCCTTATATATCCCGTTAAACTCAACAAATCTTTCACATGAATCATTTCAACTTTTTTGTTACCTGATGCGACAGCTGCTGCCTTTAAATCTATTTCACAATCTACAGGTATACAAAAAACAACACATCCGATTTTATCTCCTTTTGTAACTATTGTTTTAAAGACCTGAGAATAGGGAAGTCCTATCTGGTCTGCAATGTGCGTTCCTGATAGGTCATTTTCATCTACATCATAAAAAATTGTTTCATAAGGAATTTTAGCACGGTCTAAAATTCGCATTGCATTGGTCTTTACAGGTTTCATTGTTCATCTCCCAAAATCACACCTATTTCGATTTTGTTTCCTTTTATATATTCGGCTACAGGCATTTTTTTCTTGCCCTCAAATTGAACATCGGTGATTAAAAGAACACCATCTGAAGTAACTACATAAATTCCGTTTTTGTCCACTTTTTTAATTTCTCCCAAAGCACCCTGCGTATGTTCAGGTATAACCTTAGATGAAATGACCTTGAATCTTACACCTTTATAGGTAGTCGATGCATAAGGGTATGGATTGAGTGCACGCACCAGATTATTTATCTCGTTAGCAGATTTTAAAAAGTTAATATATCCTGTAGTTTTATCTATCATAGGAGCGTACGAAGACTTAGAATCATCCTGTTTTTTGGGAGAAAGAGTCCCGTTTTCTATTTGTTTTATGGTTTTTCTTATGGCAGTAACGCCAGCTTGAGCCAGTTTGTCATGAAGAGTTTCGCCTGTGTCAGAAGGTTCGATTTTAACTTCTTCTTTTACAAGCATATCTCCTGTATCAAGCCCTGCGTTCATTTGCATTGTTGTAACTCCTGTTACGGTTTCGCCGTTTATTATAGACCATTGAATAGGAGCAGCTCCCCGATACTTAGGTAAAAGGGAGGCGTGAATATTAATGCATCCGTATTTTGGAATGTCTAAAATTCTCTGAGGCAAAATCTGTCCGTAAGCCGCAACAATAAAAATATCGGCATTAAATGTTTTTAAATACTCGTAGGCCTCGTCAGTTTTAGCACTTTGTGGTTGATAAACGGGAATGTTATTTGATATTGCAAATTCCTTAACGGGAGGCGCCATAAGCTTGTGACCTCGTCCTTTTGGCTTGTCGGGTTGGGTTACAACTAAAGCGATTTCGTGCCCGTCAGAAAAAAGCGCAGAAAGAGGCAAAACGGCAAAATCCGGAGTTCCCATATATACTATTTTCATATTAAACCTCCTACTGTTCAACAAAGGCAATGACTTTATCGATGTAAACTGTTCCGTCTAAATGGTCGATTTCATGGCATAGTGCCCTTGCTAAAAAACCTTCAGCATCAATGTTTATTTCTTCGCCTTTTCGGTTTTGCGCTCTTACCTTAATAATTTCAGGACGCGCAACAGTTCCTGCTCTTTCAGGAACGGACAAGCAACCCTCGACATCTATTTGCTCACCCTTTTTATAGGTTATAACAGGATTAATTAACTCAATAAGTCCCTCGCCTATATCCACTACAGCTATACGCTTTAAGACACCTATCTGAGGAGCTGCAAGCCCTACACCGTTTGCGTTATACATTGTTTCAGCCATATCATCAAGTAGCGTTAAGATTCTATCATCAATTATTTCTACTTTGCGTGATTTTTTTCTTAAGAATTCGTTATCTGTATCTACATTTAATATTTTTCTTTTAGCCATACTGCCTCCTAAATAGTGTTATAAGGATTGTTTTCTATAATCATATTTATATCTTTAGCGTTTTTTATATGATAATTACGAAGTCTTGAAAAAATATCTTGAGTTTTTTTATCTAATGTACATTTAATCCAAATTCTCTGTCGTATTTTTCCATTGATTCTCGGAATTTGCGCGGGTGCCGGTCCTAAAATTTCAAACCCATTTTTTAATTCCTTAGTCATAACCATATCTATTGATTTTTTTATTTTCTTTGCGTAATTTATAAGTTCAACATCATTCTCGCCTGTAATAAGGATAGATACAATATCACAAAACGGCGGGAAATTAAGATTGCGCCTCAAACTGATTTCTTCGTTATAGAATGAGATATAGTCCTGTGTTTTTGCAAGTTCAAGAGTTGAATTTTCGGGCATATATGTCTGTATTACAGCGCGACCGCGTTTTTTTCCTCTTCCTGCTCTTCCGCATACTTGTGTTATGAGATTAAATGTGCGCTCGTTTGCACGAAAATCATCAATCGCTAAACTCTGGTCGGCGTTTAGTACACCTACTAGGGTAACATCAGGAAAATCCAATCCTTTTGACACCATCTGCGTACCAAGCAAGATGTCTGTTTTTTCGTTCTCAAAACGAGAAAGCAGAGCCTCGTGCGAACTTTTAGCACTTGTTGTATCCATATCCATTCGAATAACAGACGATTCGGGGAAAATTGATTTTATCTCTTCTTCAACCTTTTGTGTGCCTATGCCGAACTCCTTAATATATGGACTTTGGCATTCGGGACATAATGTCGGCTTTTTAGTAGTGTAGCCGCAGTAATGACAAGAAAGTGTTTCTCTGCTTTTGTGATAGGTTAAAGAGATATCGCAGTTTTCGCACTTTGCAACATAACCGCAGCTACGACACGATACAAATGTTGAAAAACCGCGCCTGTTTAAAAAGAGGATTGTTTGCTCTTTGTTTGTTTTGTTTAACTGCATTTCTTGGAGCAGTGTTGTTCCGATGCATGAGCGGTTGCCTTGTTTTAATTCTTCTCTCATATCGGAAACTATAATGTCAGGAAGTGTTGCGCCAGTTGCTCTTTGAGAGAGTGAAAGCAATTTATATTTGCCCTGACGCGCCAAATAAAAGCTTTCAATAGATGGAGTTGCAGAAGCTAAAATGAGTGTTGCATTATTTCTTTTTAAACGGAATTGTGCAACATCACGGGCGTGGTAGGTCGGTGTATTTTCCGCCTTGTAACTCGTTTCGTGTTCTTCATCTATAACGATTACACCGATGTTTTTTAGTGGTGCGAAGATAGCAGATCTTGCCCCTACAACAACCTTTGCCTCACCGTTTTTTATTCTTTTGTATTCATCCGCGCGTTCCCCTAATGAAAGTGCTGAGTGTAAAACAGCGACTTTTTTCCCAAACCTTGATACAAAGCGTGTAACCATCTGTGGTGTCAACACTATCTCAGGAACGAGAACAATTGCGGTTTTATCAGATTTCAGTGCGTTTTCAATACAGTTTAAGAAAACTTCCGTTTTTCCGCTACCTGTAACACCGTGCAAAAGGAAGATATCTTTAGACTCATTTTTAATTGAAGCGCTGATTTTTTCTACCGCGTCTTTTTGCTCATCATTTAATTCAGGAGATTTAGTATGTGGAATATCGTCATAATTTAATGGTGAGCGGAAAGCTTCTATAATTTCTTCTTTTATGTATCCTTTATCTTTTAGTGATTTGATGGACGCAAATGATGCCCCTGTCAAGAACGAAATGTCACTGTTTGCCACGAAATCATTTTGGATTAAAAGCTCTAAAATCTGTGCTTGTTTGGGAGCTTTTATGCGAAGATGCTCCAAAACATCAAACGCCTCATCGTACGGAAGATTAAGCACAGCTCCTTTAATATATTTGTCGCATACTTTAGTTTTTCTTCCGCTTCCGGGTGGAAGTATCGTTTTTATTGCGCTGATGTATGAACAAAAACAGGTTTCTTTTATATTTTCTGCAATTTCTAGCATTTCCTCGTCAAATAAAGGGTTTAATGACGCCAAAGACACAATATCTTTCACATCTCCTGCGTAGCTGCTATTATCGGAAATTGAAATCACATATCCGTCAATTAACTTTTTACCACGACCGAAAGGCACATAAACATGACTTCCGATTTGGATTTTATCACGCAAATCGTCAGGAATACGGTATGAAAATATCTTGTCAATTGTAAGAGCTAATCTGTTAATGATAACTCCGGCAAAACTATTTTGCATCGTTTTCGTCCTTTACTTCAATTTTACTGAATACTGAATTTATTTCATCAAAGCTATAGCCTCTAGAGGCTAAATATCTCTTTACTTTCATTATATTTTTAATATCGAAATTATTAGCCAGTTTTTTAATAGCCAGGCTTTCTAAATTTTCAGATATAGTATCTTCAAAATCAAGTTCTTCCAACACTTTTTCGGCAATGGATGATGGAATTCCTTTTTCAGAAAGTTTCCACTTAACTTGCCTTAATCCTAATTTTTTCAGATGTACTAAATCATGAGCATAGCGCATGGCGTAATCGTAGTCATCTAAAAGTTTGTACTCCTTTAAAATATCAATGGTTTTTTCAGTAATCTCTTCATCTCCTATGTGTAAAAGCAATTTTTCACGCATAGCATGGACAGTATAGCTGCGGGATGAAATGAGTTTTGTGGCGTATGCTTTCGCATCCTCGTAAATTGAGGTATTTTTAATCTTTGCAAGCTGTTCTTCGGTTATCTCGATACCTTCAGAAAGCTTTAAAGAAAGAATGGTAAAAGAATCGGCGCCAAATGAAAACTCACCGTCAATAAAGACTGACATACGATTTTTGTTCTTTTTTTGTTGCTCAATTTTAGTTATCTTCATCAAAAACCTCAAAGTGTATCAAAGCAGGACGCATACCGCCCTGCTTTGATAGTGTAAATATTATTCTTCGTCTTTTGTTCTGTCGCAATATACACCCAATGGATAATAGGGAAGCATATTTTCGCGAAGCCAGTTCATAGATTCAATAGGTGATAAGCCCCAGTTTGTAGGACAGGTTGAAACAACCTCGATTAATGAAAAACCTTTGCCGTCAAGCTGTGTCTGGAAAGCCTTTTTAATGGCTTTTTTAGCCTGATTGATGTGTGGAACAGTGTCGATTGTTACACGCTCAATGTATGCCGCACCTGATGTGGTAGAGAGCATTTCACTAACTCGAATCGGATGTCCCTGAGTTTTTGTATCTCTTCCGTATGGAGATGTTTGTGTAACCTGACCGGGAAGAGTAGTAGGAGCCATCTGACCGCCTGTCATACCGTAAATTGCATTATTAATAAAGATGATAGTGATGTTTTCACCTCTTGCCGCTGCATGAACAGTTTCTGCTGTACCGATAGCAGCCAAGTCGCCATCGCCCTGATATGTGAATACTATTTTATCAGGATGAACCCTTTTAATACCTGTAGCAACTGCAGGAGCTCTGCCGTGAGCAGCTTCTTGTACATCACAGTTAAAGTAGTTGTATGCAAAAACTGAGCAACCAACGGGTGCTACACCAATGGTTTTTCCCTCGATGCCTAGTTCGTCTAAAACTTCTGCAACAAGCCTGTGTACGATACCGTGACCGCAACCGGGACAATAGTGCAGAGGAACATCACATAAAGCATGAGGTCTTTTAAATACCTGTTTCATTATTTGTCACCCCCGATAAGCTTTTTTACCTCTTCGATAATTTCGTTGGGGTAAGGAATATTACCGCCTGTTCTTCCATAAAAATGAACAGGGATTTTGCCGTTAACAGCAAGTTTAACATCTTCTACCATCTGTCCCATGCTCATCTCAACTGAAAGGATAGCTTTAGCACCTTTTGTGTGTTCGGTGTATGCTTCATTAGGGAATGGCCAGAGTGTAATAGGTCTTATTAATCCTGCTTTAATGCCTTGAGCGCGGAGCTCATCAACAGCATTCTTACAAATGCGCGCAACTGAACCGTAAGCGGTAAGCACAAATTCTGCATCGTCTGTTTTGTAAGCTTCATACTTTTTCTCGCACTTTTCGATTTGTGCGTACTTTTCGTATCTGTCAAGGACAATCTTTTCTAAAACATTAGGCTCAATGTACAGTGAATTAATAACATTGTGTTCGCGTTTTAATTCTGTACCTGTTGTTGCCCATGTTTTTTCGGGAACACATCTTCCTGATTCTTTCTTTTCAAATACAACGGGCTCCATCATCTGTCCCAACATTCCGTCACCTAAAATCATAACGGGCATTCTGTAGATATCTGCCATATCAAAGGCATCAGCTGTCATATCTACGATTTCCTGAACTGATGAGGGTGCTAAAACGATTACACGGTAGTCACCGTGACCGTGTCCTTTTGTTGCCTGGAAATAATCAGACTGAGATGCCTGAATACCGCCAAGACCCGGACCTGCACGCATAATGTTAACAATAACACAGGGAAGGTCTGCCCCTGCCATATATGAAAGTGCTTCAGCCTTTAAGCTGATACCGGGAGATGAAGAAGAAGTCATAACTCTTGCACCTGCGCCGGCTGCACCGTATACCATATTTGCAGCTGATACTTCACTTTCTGCCTGTAAAAACACTCCGCCGATTTTAGGCATACGCTTAGCCATATAAGCACTGATTTCTGTCTGGGGAGTGATTGGGTATCCAAAAAAGTAACGGCAACCTGCCATGATGGCCGCTTCTGCTACAGCTTCGTTACCTTTTACAAGAACCTTTTCTGCCATATTTATTCAATCCTTTCTTGAAATATTATTTATAAACCTCAATTGCGCAATCCGGGCACATTGTTGCACACATAGCGCAACCGATACAAGCATCCGGATTTAACACTTTAGCCGGCTTGTAACCTTTTGCATTTAAACTATCTGACTCGCCCAAAACTTTTTTAGGACAAGCGCTAATGCATAGGTAGCAGCCTTTGCATACATTTTCCAAAATAACAACTTTTGCCATAATAATTTTCCTTTCTGCTTTATATTTTTAAAAGCCTTCTTTCTATTTTAAAGAGCTTCTTATTTATTTCTTCTGAGAAATCAGATAAAAAATCTGACACTACATATTTAACGGGTAGATTTAACTTCTTTGCAGCAGAAGACACAACACTAAATCCTTCTTCGATTATTTCTTTGGTGGTTTCGCCTGCAAGGTTTGTATCAGAAATTAAGTTGCTGATATTAAGGCGAGATGCAATCTCAATATTTTGCTTCATTTCAATAATTTCGTCAACTGTCTTAGATAACGGGCGTCTGGTATTTACAACGAGGCTCATTTCGTAATCAGTATTATCAAAAAAATGCTTATAACGCCCCAATGCTATAGCGCCGTCGTCGTCTCCGCCCACATCAATAACAATTGCTGCATTGTCAGTATTAAAAATACTTGCTATTTGAGGGGGGAGTGCGGGAATGTCAACATTTGTACCTGCATAATCGGGTGCAATTACTGTTATTCCTTGTTTTTCAAGTAACTCCCTTGCATCATTTGAACGAAAGTAAGGATTTACAATATCTAAATCCACCAACACAACTTTTTCATAAGTTTTTTTCAAAAAGAGAGCATAATTTATTGAAAATTCTGTCTTACCGCTCCCATAGTGGCCAACGGTAATGTATATTTTGCTTTTCATAAGGACTTCACCACAAATAAATTCTATTTTATCAAACTATAGTATAGCACATTTTTTTCGCCGTGTACAGTATTTTCGTGAAAAAAACCACTTTTATTTGCTTTTTTTCACTTTATCTGCTTTTATGTTAATAAAACGCCTTGAAATGACATTTTCTTTATGCTAAAATAAAAATATAAGGAATTTTATCAGGTGAGATTATGAAAAGATTAATTAAAAAACTGATAGGCTTAATTGTTCTGATTTTAATTTGCATATTCGGTTTTTACGCGGCAATTGGTTATACTATGTACACTGCAGAAATTAAAGAACAGAGCATAGAGTCAAGGATTGAAAAAATACGCTCACAGGAAAACTACACCCCGCTTTCATCAGTGCCGGACATCTATAAAAAAGCTGTGATTGCAGTCGAAGACAGCAGATTCTACCGGCATGGCGGTGTTGATATAGTTGCGCTTATGCGAGCACTCGTTGCAAACATTCGTGAAAAGGAATTTGTACAAGGCGGCTCTACAATTACACAGCAGTTCGCAAAAAATCTACTTTTTTCGCATAAGCAAAGTATTTCAAGGAAAGCAGCAGAATTATTTGCAACATATTATATTGAGAAAAACTACGAAAAAGATGAAATTTTGGAACTATATATGAATGTTATCTATTACGGGGATGGATATTATAACCTGCATGATGCCTCGTATGGTTATTTTGGTGTTTTACCTGAGCAAATGAATGATTATCAGGCAACATTGCTTGCCGGTGTCCCAAATGCGCCCTCAATTTATGCGCCTACAAAAAATCCGGAGCTTGCACGCAAAAGACAGGAAAAGGTGCTAGAACGCATGGTGGAAACAGATGCTATAAATGAGGACCAAAAAAATAAAATTTTAGATGATATACAGAGGTAGACAAATGAAAAGAACCGTATCCTTGCTTTTTTCGATTATTATGATAATTTTTACGCAAACGACAGTTTTAGCGTATGATACCCCTGAAGCGTACATGGGATTTTCTGTGACAGATGATTGGTATGTTTTTTCAAAGGACATGTCCGATGAGGAAGTCTTGGATGCGCTGAATTTGACAAAAGAAGAGGTAAACGAAATCCTTGAGAATTCAGATTGCAAATATATCATAAAAAATAAAAATACAGAATCCGAAATATATGTTAAGACTGAAAGAAATGAGCTTTCATATGAGTATTACAACATATCAAAAACAGATAATGCGCATATTTTAGAAAACCTGAGCAATCTTCTTTCTGATGCCTTTTTAATGGAGGGATTAAATTATAATCCTGATGAGGTAGAAATTACTGATTATGCGCAGATGAAATTCATAACCGTTTTGGGAAGCACATTTTATGATGATAAAGAACATGCCATAGTTTTTGGCGGAACTATTGTGAATGGTACAGCAATCGGATTTACTATGTTTCTGGATAAAAAAACAGCAGAGGCGGAGGACATCGCGCTCCTACGAGAAATAGCGTCTACTGTTTCATTTACAGTGATAAAAGATAAAGCGGATGATTCATTAAAGACAGAAAAACAGGAAAATATACCAGAAACTTTTGATTTTATAGCAGGTGGTTTTGGTGCGATAGTAATTATTGTTTTCTGTATATATATGATAGAAAAACTACGGCACAAAGAAAACGATGACTCACCAGACGATAAAACGGAAGGAAAAACAGACGAAAAAGAAGAATAAAAATAAAAAGACACCCACTGTCGAAGGTGTCTTTTTATTTTGGCGCGCCTTGAGGGATAATGCCTTGCTTTGCAAGTCTTTCTTGCTTGTCGACCGTGAGCTTTTAGCTCACAGTACCCGCCTGCGCACCAACTTTGCTAAAAATATG
>JAZSQN010000044.1:0-3641 GCA_045537995.1 Congzhengia sp.
TAGTTTCATTATAGAAGATGAGGAAATAAAAACTGAAACGAACAATAACGGTGGTATAAACGGAGGCATAACTAACGGTATGCCTGTTGTACTAACTGCAACGATCAAGCCAACACCTTCTATCGCATCAGAACAAAAAACTGTGAATATAAACACGAAAGAAAATACAACAATAAAAATCAATGGAAGACATGACCCATGCATCGTACAAAGGGCAGTACCTGTAGTAGAAGCTGCGCTTGCTGTTACTGTTTTGGATTTGTTTTTGGAGGCTAAAACATATGCTTGATAAGTATAGAAAGCAAATAGATAAAATAGATAGCAAATTTATAAAGCTTTTTGAAAAACGCATGGATATCGCTAAAAAAGTTGGTGAATACAAAAAAGAGCATGGTATGGAAATTTTCGTACCTGAAAGAGAAAAAGCAATACTAGATAAAAGATCAACCCAAATTAAAAAAGATGAGTATAAAAAATACGCGGTTGACTTTTTTGAAAGCCTTATGAGAATTTCTAAAAAACTGCAGAGCAAAATTATAGATTCTGATATTTCAGATTTGGAAATAATCAAGACGGCAGATTTTAAGGAAGATAATATAAAAGTAGTATATCCCGGTATTGCAGGTTCTTATAGCGGGGAAGCACTTAAAGCATTTTTTCCTGATGCTAAAAATGTCTTTAACACAGAAACTTTTTTTGAAGCAGCAGAAATGGTTTCAAGCAAAAAGGTAGATTACGGTGTGCTTCCTTTTGAAAATAATTCATCTGGTGCTATAGCTGATACTTTAGATTTAATTATTTCACAGAAGCTACATATATCAGGAGAGATTAGTATTGAGGTTGAACATTGTCTTTTAGGGACAAAAGATAGTGAAATTTCAGATATAGAAGAGATTTATTCACACAATCAAGGTTTTTTACAAAGTAATACTTTTTTAAAAACTCTTAAAAATGTAAAATGTATACCTCTTGATAATACAGCGATAGCCGCAAAGTTTATAGCTGAAACTCAAAGCAAGAAAAAAGCAGCAATAGCGAGCAAGCTTGCAGCAGAAACATACGGACTTAAAATTTTAAAAGAAAATATTAATGAAAATAGTTCCAATAGTACGCGTTTTGTAATTGTTTCAAGTCGATTAACAACTGGAAAAGAATGCGATAAAATAAGCGCTATATTTACAACAAGACATAAAAGCGGAGCTTTGTGCGATGTACTTTATGTATTTGCGCAAAATGCCATAAACATTTCGCACATTGAATCACGCCCGTTAAAAGAGAGAAATTTTGAATATATTTTCCATGTTGATTTTGAAGGTAATCTTAGTGATGAGAATGTGAGATCGACTATTTCTAGTATTAAAAAATTAGGAGTTCAATTTACAATTTTAGGGAATTATAAATCGCAACTAAACAAACAAGAGGAAATTTATGAAAAATAATATTATTTTAATTGGGATGTCAGGTGCGGGCAAGAGTACTGTTGGTATAGCGTTGTCGTATAAGTTAAGGATGGCTTTTATTGATATAGATTCCTACATTGAGGGAAAAACAGGTATGTCCGTTTCTCAAATATTTGAGGATAAGGGTGAGAGTTATTTTCGCGAATTAGAAAGTGAAGCTTGTCAATATATAAGCAAAAATTATAAAAACTCCATTATATCAACAGGTGGAGGAACAGTATTAAGGGCTGAAAATATGCAGTGCCTAAAAAAGACGGGTAAGACCTTATATTTAAATCGTTCTCCGGAAAGCATATTAAAAACTTTAAATTACGAGAAAAGACCGCTTTTAAAAAAAGAACCAAACAAACTTTATGATATTTATAAAGAGCGTCATCCGTTATATTTAAAGTATGCAGATATTTGTTTTGCAAATAATGGAGAATTCAGAGAAACTGTAGAGAGTATATATGAACTTTTAAATAATAAAAACCACGATTAAATCGTGGTTTTTATTATTTAAAATACTGTTTCTAAAAATTCTTTTATCTCTTTATATGTTCTAAGTGAAAACACTTGTGTTTTAAGTTTTCCTGAATTAGGTATTCCTTTTAAATACCATGCAAAATGCTTTCTCATTTCG
Organism: Congzhengia sp.; assembly: GCA_045537995.1. Classification (GTDB taxonomy): domain Bacteria; phylum Bacillota; class Clostridia; order UBA1381; family UBA9506; genus Congzhengia. Next base: position 2,083 of record JAZSQN010000044.1, read on the forward strand.
GGAACGCCTATTCTTTCGTCTTTGTACTCCTGCATTAAATCAATGTGCCTGATAATAGCTTGTTTTTTATTTAAAATTGAAATTTCAGGCATTGTTTTACCCTCAAGAGTAAGTTTGATTTCTTGAAAAATAAATGGATTACCTAACGCCCCTCTTCCAACCATCAAACTGTCGCAACGAGTTTTTGTGAGCATTTCAAGTGCAGAATTACCATCTGTAATATCGCCGTTTCCGATAACAGGTATTTTAACAGAGTTCTTCACATTTTTTATGATTTCAAGATCAGCCAATCCGGAATAAAACTGTTCTTTAGTTCTTCCGTGAACCGTTATTGCAGAAACTCCCGATAATTCCATTACTTTTGCAAAAGAGACTGCATTTATATTAGAATTATCCCAACCTGCGCGGATTTTAACGCTTACAGGAATAGAAACTGCAGAAACAACAGATTCTGCAATTTTAGCTGCTAAAACCTCGTCGCGCATCAACGAGCAACCATCACCATTTTTTATGATTTTCGGAGCAGGGCATCCCATATTAATATCTAAATACTTTACACCTGAATCCTCTAAAATTTTAGCTGCTTCTGACATATAGTGCGGCTCATTTCCAAATATTTGGACTACAAGTGGAGCCTCGATAGTATTTGATTTTAAAAGCTCGTTCGTTTTTTTATCTTTATAGTGTAGGCCTCTTGAACTTACCATTTCAGAAAAAACAAGATCGGCACCGTTTTCTTTACACAAGGTTCTGAACGCCAAATCTGTTACACCGGCCATAGGAGCTAAAATTAGTTTATTATTGTAAAAATCAGTCATATTAGTTTGTTGCTGTTACCTGATGCCAAATTTCAAGATATTTTTGATTTATATCTCCATCGCTTTTTAACATTTCACTTTTTTCTAATATTTCATCATCAGGATATAATCCATTGTTATTTTTGATTGCATCGGGCAACATTTCCAATCCTGCTGTATTTGTTATGCCGTAACAGGTTTCTAATGCATTTTTTGCCGCTATTTCAGGCTTCTGCATAAAATTGATAAATGCTTCGGCACCTGTTTTGTTTTTAGAATTTTTAGGAACTACCATAGCATCAACGCAGTAAATGGTTCCGTTTTCAGGAATAACATACTTTAATGTATCTTTTTCTGCAATTGCTTTACCCGCTTCGCCAGAATAAACAAGTCCAAGTGAACCTTCACCAGAAATTATTTTATCCTTAACCTCATCGGTTACATAACCTAAAATAAGTGGACGCTGAGCAATAAGTTCATTTTTTGCTTCTTCTAATTCAGAATCGTTTGTTGTATTTACTGAATAACCGAGCTTTTTTAAAGTCATGCCTATAGAATCGCGCACACTATCAAGCATAAATATTTTGCCTTCAAAAGATGTATCCCACATAACAGACATATCCTTTACATCTTTTGTTACTTTTGTGCTATCATAGAGAATGCCTACAGTTGACCACATATAAGGCACAGAATATTTGTTTTCAACATCATAGTATGGACTTTTAAAAGTGTCGTTAATATACTGATAATTAGGTATATTAT
>JAZSQN010000112.1:0-5618 GCA_045537995.1 Congzhengia sp.
GTTAACCCAGTACATACCAACACGCTCTGCTTCTTCTCTGATAGAATCCTGAGCCTGTTTCTTTGTACCAACAAAGAGAACTTCCTTACCTGATTCAGCTACTTCCGTAATCAAAGCGTAAGCTTCCTCGATTTTTTTAACGGTTTTCTGCAAGTCGATGATGTAGATACCGTTTCTTTCTGTGAAGATGTACTCAGCCATTTTGGGGTTCCATCTTCTTGTCTGATGTCCGAAATGGACGCCTGCTTCAAGCAGTTGTTTCATTGAAATTACTGACATTTAAGTCACCTCCGGTTTTATTTGCAATCCTCCACACAAGTCATATTTTACAGGAACCCAAAATAGGGCACCGCCTGTAAAATCATTGCGTGTGCGTATTTTTGCCTTAAATACTATACCACAAAAAATATAAAAATTCAAGTACTTTTTTTATTTTTTTTAAAATATATAAAATTGCCTTAAAAAACGCATATTTTGCACTGTTTTGAGACAGAAAATTTATTGACAATTAATAAGGAATATAATATAATAATTTAGATAAATAATATATAAGGGAAAAATTGTTATGAATGCTGTAAAAAAGACTGTAAAAACAGCAGGTTTTATGATAATAGCAACGCTTCTTGCCAAATTTATGGGAATGTACAGAGATGTGCTTTTTGCGGCTTTGTATGGGACGAGTGAAGCAGCTATTGCATATCAGACGGCCTCGAGAATACCGCTTTTATTTTTTGATATTGCATTGGGAAGTGCCATATCTTCTTCTTTTATACCTGTTTTTAATGAGTATTTGAGTCGCGGTGAAAAAGAAAAGGCAACTGAATTTTCAAACAGCTTTTTGAATATTATATTTATTTTAACGGCTTTAATTTGTGCTGTTGGGATGCTTTTTAACGGTCCGATTGTGAATTTGCTTGCAAATGGGCTTGCGCCACATGTGAAAATACTGTCTGCTCAGTTGGTTTCGATTATGTTTCCCTCTATGATATTTACAGCGACTGCATATTCCTTAACAGGTGTGCTTCAGTCGTACGGTGAATTTAACGCTCCTGCTGCAATAAGCTTAGTTTCCAACAGCATAATGGTAGTTTATCTTCTTGTGATAAAAGACAATCTAGGAATTTTTGGGCTAGCTGTTGCAATGCTCGTTGCATGGGCGTTTCAGATTCTTGTATTAATCCCTTCGTTAGTTAAGAAAAAATATGCCTACAGTCCAAAGATAAATTTTAAAAATGAAGGTTTATTAAAAGCATTAAAACTTGCAATTCCTGTGCTTATAAGCTCATGGGTTCAGCCTATTAACACGATGGTAAATATGTTTTTAGCATCTTTTTTAAATGGCGGACAAGCTGTATCTGCCTTAGATTATGCAAATAAGCTATACATAATTTTTGTTGGTGTAATAACTTTTGCAGTGTCAAATCTCATTTTTCCATCAATTTCAAAATTGGCCGCACAAGAGGATAAAGGTGAGGAATTTAACGATGTGTTGAGGTCAGCAATCAGCAGTGTTCTTTATATATTGACGCCTGTTATGATTATATTTGTTTTAAAAAGAGTGGAAATTGTGCGATTTGTATACGAGCGCGGGGCTTTTGGAAAGGAGCAAACGAATCTTACTTCTTTAGCGCTTTTATGGTATTCTTTCGGCATGATAGGCTATGGACTTCAGGAGATTTTAAACAAAGCGTTTTATGCAAAACAAAACGGAAAAGTGCCTATGAGGGTTTCTGTTGTAGGTATTGTTTTAAACATTACCTTAAGTTTCGTTTTTGTAAGAGTATTAAATACAGGTATAGCAGGACTTCCTGCAGCGGCGTCTATCGCTTCGGTATTTATGTCATTGGTTCTTTCGATATTTGCAGGAAAAAGGCATAGAATTTTTGATAAAACACTTATTTTAAATATCATGAAAATAGCAATATCTGCGCTGGCAATGGCAATAGTTATGATTTTTTTGAAAAACCTTAATTTCTCAAACGATTTTTTTGGAAACTTCATAAATCTTCTTATAACATCAATTGCAGGTGTTGTTGCATATATTTTAATTTCGTTTTTTACAAGAACGAATGAAACTGAAATAATTATTAATTTGATTAAAAAAAGGAGTGAGGAAAGTGAATAGCAGATTCTTTTCGTTTTTTGCAAAAGTTTTTTCAAGATTGAATATTTGCTTTTCGGAAAGTAAATGCGCAAAAGTCTTTTACAAAATTTGGGACAAAATTAAAAACGCCTTTTGCGGTTCATTTTTTGCACGCTTTTTTTCTGATACTTGTAAATATAAGGATGTGTGGAACGAAAGTATATTTGGAAAAATTTTAAACACTCCTAAGAAAGTTTTACTTTGGTTACAAAAAAAACTTTCGCACTTTGTAAATAGTCAATTCGAGGGAAGTGTTCTTTTTGGCGCTTTGTCTTCGTGGAACAATGTGCCTGTACGCATATACGGAATATTTTTTGCAGTCTTTTCTTTTTCGACTCTTTTGATAAGAAATAACGGAAAAATTTCGGTACTTATATTGTCTGTTATAACATTTGTTAGTCTCATTGCTGTTTTAATTAACAGAAGTATAAATGAACTTGCAAGCGGAAGTGCAATTGTTCGAGTTGTAGGTGAATTGTTTACTAAAATAGATGAAAAAGAGAATAAAAGAATCGTAAATACTACAAGTCACTTTATAGTGTCAGGCATAATGGGAGTTATTTTGTCTTTGTTATGCACTTTTTTTGGTTATAAAGGTGTTTTCTTAGTATTAGCGGGAATTTTATCATTTCTCTTTTTATTCAAGTACCTTTTGCTTGGTGTCTTTTTGACTGTTGCATTTTCGCCTGTTCTGCCTACGATGGCACTTGTTGGTTTGAGTTTTGTGTGCTTATTTATCTTTTTGGTTCATGCGATAAGCAACAATGAATTTACATTTAAAAAATCATCTTTTAATGTAGTTGTTGTGTTTTTTGTTATTTCGCTTGTGTGGGGGTGCATAAATTCTTTTGATTTTATGTCGTCTGTAAAACAGGTGATGGTACACTTTTCGTTTATAATTTTTTATTTTATCTTAACAAATGTAATAAGAACAAAAAAGCAATGGCTTGCCTTGATTAAAGTATTTATGTTGTCAGCTTTTTTGGTTGGCTTATATGGTATTGCGCAAAACTTTTTAGGAGTTTCTTCGACTGAAAGCTGGATTGATGAGGAAATGTTTTCAGATATCAAGTTAAGAGTATACTCTTTTTTCAATAATCCTAATGTTTTGGGAGAATTTTTAGTATTGACAATACCTGTTGCATTAGCGCTTATGTGGAACAAGGTGAAGGAAGGACATAAAGTTATTTATGCTGTCTTACTTCTTTCTTTGATGATGTGTATGATATTTACATGGTCAAGGGGTGCTTGGCTTGGTATGTTGATTTCAACAGCACTGTTTCTTGCAATATCTGATAAGCGATGGATATTTGTAGGCGTGTTGGCGATATTTTTAATTCCTGTGTTGTTGCATTTTAGCGGAAATACAGCAATTATAGAAAGATTTTTAAGTATAGGCAATACAGCAGATACATCTACTGCATACAGAGTTTCTATATGGCGTTCGGCAATTGACATAATTAAGGATTTTTGGGTTTGCGGAATCGGTATAGGCTCTGATGCTTTTACAACGGTTTATCCGTCATATTCTTTAGCCGGAGCGAAATTCGCGCTTCATTCCCACAACCTTTATTTACAGTTTTGGGTTGAAACAGGTATCATTGGAATTGTATCGCTTATTTCGGTGTTGCTTGGATTTTTAAAAACAGTCTTTTCTTTACCAGTAATAAAGAACATAAAAAATAACGATATCTCAAAAATACTTGTTGCTTTGGGCACGGGAATTGTCGGATTTATGTTTCAGGGATTGACAGACTATGTCTGGTATAATTATAAGATTCTTATGATATTCTGGATAATTATTGCACTTGGAGTGAGCGGAGCAAGTATTTTAAAAGATGAGTTAAAGGAAGGTGAGTCTTCCGTATGATAAAAGTATGTCAGGTGGTATCGGATACAAATGTCGGAGGTGCGGGAAGATATCTTTTAAACTATCTTGAATATTTTGATAGAACAAAATATGAAGTATCGGTGGCACTTCCTCAAAACAGTAAATTATTGGAATTCATATCAAAATATGAAGATGTTAAAATTTATGAAGTGCCTAATATGGCAGATAAGTCGTACGATAACAGATGTGTTTTAGCATTAAAAAAACTATTTTTTAAAGAAAAGTTTGATATAGTTCATACACATGCATCTTTGTCTGCAAGAGTAGCTGCAAAAACAACTTGCGTTAAAACAGTGATTGCAACCAGACACTGCATTGAGCCTGTAGGAAATAAAATTGTTGAAAAACTCAAAAGTGTACTTAATAATTTACTTTGTGATTACTATATTGCGGTTTCAGATGCTGTTTTTGAGAATCTGGAACAGTCAGGAATAAAAAAGAGTAAGATAAGAACTGTATATAACGGTGTAGAACCCATCAAGGAAATGACCGCAGAAGAAAAAACTAAGCAAAAATCACTGTATGGTATAGATGATGAATTTGTGTTTGGTATTTTTGCAAGACTTGAAGAGGTAAAGGGTCACAGATATTTTATCGAAGCGGCAAAAGACTATTTAAAAAACGGGAATAATGCCAAGTTTTTGATTGTGGGAGATGGCTCTTTAAAAGGGGAACTTGAGGAAATGTGTAAAGGCGTATCCGAAATTATATTTACAGGATATGTTAAAGATACGACATCGCTTTTAAATATTACAGATGTAAATGTAATATCTTCGAGTTCTGAGGCGATGAGCCTTGCCATACTTGAAGCGATGAGTTTGGGAAAACCTACCATAGCAACAAATGTGGGTGGAAACCCACAGTTGATAGAGAATTATCAAAATGGGGTTTTGGTGGAGTACGCAGATTTTACAGATATGAAAGAGGCGTTTTTTAAATTGCAGGACGCTGAACTATATAATAAATGTTCACAAAATGCAAAACAGGATTTTTATAAAAAATTTACCGCACAGATTATGATAGAAAATATTCAGAAGCTTTATCAGGAGGTTTATGATGGACATGAATAATAAAAGAAAAATAAACATAATTGATTTGATATTTTCGATTGCCTTAGTATTGATAATATTAGTTGGGGCGATAAAAATTGCAGGTAATCAAAATACTTTTGAAAAATCAAAATCAACGAAGGTTTTCTATACAGTAGAGGTTTCAAACAGCGATCCTGAAATTTTGAATTATATTTCTGAGGAGGATAGGGTTTTTGAAGATGAAACCTTAAAAAACATGGGTACTGTAGTAGGGGTTTCGCATAAACCGTCAACAGTGCTTGTAGAAAACAACGATAAAAGCACCCTTGTTTTAAAGGAATTGCCTGATAAAATAACTGTAAATATAGAAATAACAGCCGACGGAGTAGAAACAAACGGAAGTGTTAGTGTTGATTCAGTGAATATACTCGTGGGAAAAAGTGTTGACTTAATAGTCGGTGATTCAGCGTTAAAAGGTGTAATAACTGCTTTAAATTATGAGGGCACGAGCATAATTAAGGAGGAGAATTGATGATTATTGATGAAAAAGGAA
>JAZSQN010000080.1:0-5154 GCA_045537995.1 Congzhengia sp.
ATGTAATACTTGTAGATGATGGTAAAATACATTTAGAAGTTTTAAATATTGATGATACCGATATTTTATGTAAAGTGATCGTAGGCGGTGAGATTTCTGACAGAAAAGGCGTCAATGTTCCCAATGTTCACTTAGATATTCCATATCTTAGTGAAACCGATAAAAATGATTTGATTTTTTCAGTAGAGCAAGATGCTGATTTTATAGCTGCATCTTTTGTGCGCTCAAAAGAAGATGTCATTGCCGTTAGAAACTTTTTAGATTATCACGGTGGATATGATATCAGAATTATTGCTAAAATTGAAAATCTCGAGGGTGTAAATAACTTCAGCGAAATATTACAGCATTCAGACGGAATAATGGTTGCAAGAGGAGATATGGGCGTAGAAATCGAATTTGAACGCCTGCCTGGACTTCAAAAAAAATTTATAAGAGAATGTTATTGTTCAGGCAAGATGGTAATAACAGCAACTCAAATGTTAGAGTCAATGATTCACAACAACACTCCTACAAGAGCTGAAATTTCCGATGTCGCAAACGCTGTATTTGATGGTACTTCTGCCATTATGTTATCAGGAGAAACCGCAATAGGCGATCATCCTGATTTGGTTGTTGAAACTATGGCTAAAATTGCTCTTCAGGCAGAAAAAGACGCTTTTGAGCTTGGAAGTTATAAAAATTTCCATCATTTAAACAGCTCTACAGATGTTACGAATGCTATTTGTGATGCTGCTTGTACAACAGCTCGCGACATTAAAGCCGATGCAATTATTGCAATCACAAAGTCAGGCTATACTGCAAGAAAAGTTTCAAAATTCAGACCAAGCGAAGCAATCATTGCTGTAACTCCTGTAACCAAAACATATCATCAGCTTTCACTCTCATGGGGAGTCTACCCTATTAAATCTCTCTATCAAGAAAACGCAGAGGATTTATTTGACCATTCTGTTGCATGTGCTAAACGATACGGATATATTAAAGCAAATGATTGCGTCGTTATAACTGCAGGTACTCAAACCTCAACCGATATTTTAAAAGTTCAAACTATTGCAGGCAGTGAAAATTAAAATAAGGAAAGCATTTTGCTTTCCTTATTTTTTATTTACCATTTCTTCAGCCTGTAAAAGAGATGTTTTAGATGTTTCATCACCGCTTATCATATATGCGATTTCTGATATTTTTCCGTCTTTATCAAGCACTTTTATATATGTGTTTGTCTCATTTTCATCACTTTGTTTTTCAATTTTTAAATGATTATCCGAAAGTGCGGCAATCTGAGGTAAATGAGTTACACAAATTACCTGTTTACTCTTTGAAATGTCAGAAAGTTTTGTTCCTACCTTTGCTGCCGTAACACCGCTTATACCTGTATCAATTTCATCAAAAACAAGAGTATTTGTAATATCTCCCTCAACAAAAACAGTTTTTAAAGCAAGCATTATTCTTGAAAGTTCACCGCCTGAAATTATTCTGGCAAGCGCCTTTTTAGGTTCACCACGATTAGTAGAAATAAGGAATTCAACCTCGTCTATTCCCTTCTTTGAAAGGTCACATTTTGTAAATTCAACACCAAATTGAGCTCCATCCATATTTAGCTCAGATAACTGCGAATTAATCTGTGACTCTATAATCAACGCATTTTTCTTTCTTTCATCACTTATTTTTTCTGCAAGTTTTTCTGCTTTTTTTACAAGTGATTCTATATTCTTTTTAAGCTCCTCTTTTTTTGAATCTGAAAGAGTAATGCTCTCCAACTCATTTTGGGCATTGTCGAGATATTGCAGAATTTCTTCCTCGCTTTGTCCATACTTTCTCTTTAATCTATACAGTAAATCTAATCTTTCTTCGATGTCGTTTAAAGAAATCTCCTCAAAATTTATTTTATCGAGTTGTTTTCTAATATCAGACGCTATATCTTCGATGCTATATAAAAGTTCATTTACTTTTTCTAATAAGTCATCTAAGCCCTTATCTGATATCTTTTCAAAAAAACTATGCGCCCGAGAAATCAAGCTATATGCACTTACCTCTTCACCTTCATACAACAATTCAAGCGCACCTGCACAGTTTTTTGTAAAAAGCTCTTTATCGTTTACCAAATTTTTTAAAGATTTCAGATTTTCTTCTTCACCTAAAGTTATATTTGCGCTTTTAATCTCATCAATTTCAAATTGCAGAATATCCTGTTTTCTAATCTTTTCATTTTCATCGATATCGTATTTTTTAAGTTCGTTTTTGCTTTCAATGAGTTCATTGTATGTCATCTCATATTCCAAAAAAATATTTTGGCTTTCTTTCTTGCAAAATTCATCCAAAAAAGAAATATGTGTTTTCTCATCTAAAAGCGCCTGGTTATCATGTTGTCCGTGTATATTGATTAAATTTCTTCCGATATTTTTAAGAGTTGCCACAGAAACAGTTTTACCGCCTGCTTTGCATATATTTTTTCCATCATGCAAAAGGCGTCTTGAAATTATTAGACTTCCATCTTCGTCTGGCTCAACACCAATTTCTAAAAGTTGTTTTTTTGCTCTTTCATCAAGATAAAAAAGTCCTTCTACATATGCATAATTTTCGCCATGACGAATTAAATCTTTTCCAACACGCTCACCCAAAAGCATATTTAAAGAACCTATCAAAATTGATTTTCCTGCGCCTGTTTCACCTGTTAAAACAGTAAAACCATCATTAAAATTTATATCAGCTTTTTTGATAAGAGCAATGTTTTCTATGCTTAAATTAAAAAGCATTCCAAATCAATCCTTTCATAGATTAGCTCTTAACCATCAAATTAATTTTTTCTGCAAGTTTACCGGCAATTTTTTCTGTTTTTGTTATACACAAAACGGTGTCATCTCCGGCAACACAGCCTAAAATCTCCTCAATCTCCAAAGAATCAAGAACAAAACCTACTGCTTGTGCCATTCCCGAATGTGTTTTAATTACAACACTGTTTATTGCATAGTCAACTTTTGTAACCGAGTTCACAAGTATAGAATTAAGGTTTTTGTCAGATGCAGAGCTTTCTTTGGCAACGCTTTGTGCATATTTGTAAACACCTGTGTCGTCTAAAACCTTTACAAGCTTTAAATCTTTGATATCACGAGAAACTGTTGCTTGAGTTACATTGTACCCGTCCTCAGAAAGCTTTTTTGCCAGTTCCTCTTGAGTATCTATGTTATATTTTGTTATTAAATCAAGGATTTTTGAATGCCTGCTTAGTTTCATTATTAATTCTCCTTTTTAACGAGTTTGTTGTGAAGAACGCCGAAAAACTTAAATCCATGTAACCTTATTAGCTTAAATTTATTTTCCGCAGCTTTTATCACAACAGAATCACTTTTTGAAATTTCTCCTATTATTTCACTATCTGCTGCTATTATTGTTTGAGTTTCATCTGATGAACAATTTTTAATCTGTACTTTTTTATCAGCCGATACAATTATAGTTCTTGAATACATTTTGTGCGGGCATATAGGAGTTATAATTATCACATTCATAGAAGGATCTACAATCGGTCCACCAGCCGAAAGTGAATACGCAGTAGACCCTGTAGGTGTAGATATTATTACTCCATCTGCCTTAAAATTATCAACAAGTTCATCGTCTAAATATACATCAAAATCAAGTATTTTAAGCATAGAATTCGCTCTGGCAAATATAATATCATTTAAAGCATTTACTTTCTTTTTGTTATTAAGACTTGCCTCTAGCATCATTCTTTCCTGAATTTGAAAATCACCTGATATGAGTTTCTCAATGTCAGATTTAATATTTTCTTTTTCAATCTCTGAAAGAAATCCTAACCTACCCAGATTAACACCTATTACAGGAATATCCAGCTCTGCCGCTAATTTTGATATACTCAAAAGCGTTCCGTCTCCACCCAAAACCAAAAAAATATCCATCTTTTTATAATCGCATTCTTTTATGTAATAAACACCTTTTAATATATCATTTGAAGCATTTTCTGGTACATAAATGTTTGCCCTGCCATCTATAATTTTTATAATATCATTGGCAAGCTCAAAGTTCTTATCCTTTTGTTGATTTACAATAAGAAGTATATTCAAGCGACATCAACTCCAAAATTTATAATTATACACTCTTAATTAATAGTATATTATAATAATACAAAATAAGCAAGTAATTTTTAAAATTTAACAAAAAAACACCCCAAGATTTCTCTTGGGGTGCAATATTAATAAATTAGTTTAATTCAGCAAAATATTTGATTGTTCTTACCATCTGGCTTGTGTATGAATTTTCGTTATCATACCATGAAACAACCTGAACTTCATAAAGGTCATCAGCAATCTTTGAAACCATTGTCTGTGTTGCATCAAATAATGAACCGTATGTGATACCAATAACATCAGATGATACAATTTCTTCTTCGTTGTAACCGAAAGAAGCAGAAGCCGCAGCTTTCATAGCAGCGTTAATACCTTCTTTTGTTACATCTGTACCCTTAACTACAGCTGTTAAGATTGTTGTTGAACCTGTAGCAACGGGAACACGCTGAGCAGAACCAATTAACTTACCGTTAAGTTCAGGAATAACAAGTCCGATAGCCTTAGCAGCACCTGTTGAATTAGGAACAATGTTGATTGCACCTGCTCTTGCTCTTCTTAAATCGCCCTTCCTGAGAGGACCATCAAGAATCATTTGGTCACCAGTGTAAGCGTGGATTGTTGACATGATACCGCTTTGGATTGGAGCGTAGTCATTAAGAGCTTTAGCCATAGGAGCTAAGCAGTTTGTTGTACATGAAGCAGCTAAATGATTTTGTCATCTGCTGTCAATGTGTTTTCGTTTACGCTGTAAACGATTGTCTTGAGGTCGCTTCCTGTAGGAGTAGAAATAACTACCTTCTTAGCACCAGCATCGATGTGAGCTTGTGATTTTGCTTTTGAGCAGTAGAAACCTGTACACTCAAGAACAACGTCAACACCAAGTTCACCCCACGGGAGTTCAGCAGCGTTTGGTTTTGCATAAATTGTGATTTTTTTGCCGTCAACTACGATGTAGTCTTCACCAGCTTCAACTGTGTGAGTTTCTTCACCGATTTTGCCACAATAACCGCCTTGAGCTGTGTCATATTTGAGCAAGTTAGCGAGCATTTTTGGATCTGTTAAGTCGTTAATAGCAACA
>JAZSQN010000046.1:0-4377 GCA_045537995.1 Congzhengia sp.
GCTTTTTTTCCACTACAATTTCGCCGTCAGGCTTTCTCACTGCGATGGCAGATTCTTTAGGTCCGCGCATCATAACGCCTTCTATAACAGCCTGTCCGCCTATACTAGTAATATGGCATGCAGACTCAGTTTTTTTATTCATGATCAACACCTGCTTTTTAAATTAAATTTCATATTTATTCTATCATACGAAAAGCGTTATGACAATGAATTTTTTATTAATTTTTTAAATAAAAGCCACTGTTCTGTCAATAATAGTTCTGTAAGGAGGACTTTTATGCTTAATATGATAATGAATATAATTCAGATTTGGCTATTGTGTGTAATGGGAATGTATTTTTACACTATGTTAAAATCACAAAGTAACACTAAAAATTCTATAAATAAAGACGCTCCTAAAGAGTTAGAAAAGTTAAGAAAATTAGAAGAAATTTCGTTGACAAAACCTTTATCAGAAAAAACAAGACCTTCTGAAATGTCAGAAATTATAGGGCAAGAAGATGGAGTTTTGGCGCTGAAAGCTGCTCTCTGTGGAAAAAATCCTCAACATGTAATAATTTATGGTCCTCCTGGTGTGGGAAAAACCGCCGCAGCAAGAACTGTGCTAAAAGAAGCAACACAAAATAGCAGTTCGCCTTTCAGAAAAGGAGCAAAATTTATAGAAATGGACGCCACCACTTTGCGTTTTGACGAAAGAGGAATTGCGGATCCTTTGATGGGGTCTGTTCACGATCCAATATACCAGGGTGCAGGCGCATACGGGCCAGCTGGGATTCCACATCCAAAACCCGGAGCGGTAACAAAGGCTCATGGCGGTATTCTTTTTATAGATGAAATAGGAGAACTTCATCCTAATCAAATGAATAAATTGCTTAAGGTTTTAGAAGACAGACGAGTGTTTTTTGAGTCTGCATATTATTCTCGTTCAAACAGAGAAATACCAAGATATATCCACGAAATATTTGAAAATGGAATGCCCGCTGATTTCAGATTGGTGGCAGCAACGACATCACAACCTGAAGAGATACCGCCTGCTTTGCGTTCGAGGTGTACAGAAATATTTTTTAAGCCGTTGTCAAAGCAAAACATTATAAAAATCAGCGAAAATGCAGCAAAAAAAGGAGAGTTTTTGATTTCAAACGGTGCCCTTAATCTGATTTCAGAGTTTTGTGATAACGGCAGAGAAGCGGTTAATATGGTACAGACCGCGGGTTCTTATGCTAATTTAGAAAGAAGAAATGAAATCACACAGGAAGACGTTGAATGGGTTGCAGAATGTTCCAGATTTAACCCAATGCCAGAATTTAAAATAACAGAGGGCGAAACAATAGGAAAAGTCAACGGACTTGCGGTTTTTGGAACATCAAAAGGGTCCGTGATGACAATAGAGGCAAAAGCATTTGAAACAGAAAAGGGTAGTGGTACCCTTAAAATTACCGGCATTGTAGATAATGAAACAATTGAAAGAAAAGGACAAAAATTAACCAGAGAAAGCACAATAAAATCGTCTGTTCAGAATGTTTTAACCTTACTTGAAGAAAAATTCAACACAAATCCGAAAAACTACAACATACACCTTAATTTTCCTGGCGGATTGCCTGTTGACGGACCGTCTGCAGGATGTGCAATTTTTATCGCTCTTTATTCTGCAATTCATAATATTCCAGTGAGAAATGATGTTGCATTTACTGGTGAAATATCAATTTTTGGAAATGTTTTGCCGGTAGGTGGTGTAAAAGAAAAAACAGAAGCGGCTAAAAATTCAGGAATTTCAAAAGTGTTTATACCAAAAGGAAATGATAAAAAACATCTATATACAAACGGGATAAATATTGTTCCTGTTTCTAATATAACCGAAATAACAAAAGATGTTTTTAAAAACTATGCTATTGACGATAATGTTGTTTTGCAACAAACAAATACTATACTTTCAGCAGAAGGTATAAATTAAAAGAGAGTCTTTACAGACTCTCTTTTTTAAATAATTTTTTTCTTAAAATTAAAAATGCAATTACCAAACATAAAATGGTGGCACTCCAGGAAATCACATACGAAATAAAAAGTGTTTCCAATGTCCTATGTTGCGCAAAAACTGTAAAAATCCATACAATTCGAACACCGCATACACCAAGAACAGATGTGAGCATCGGGATTAAACTTGTCCCCATTCCGCGAATGGTACCAACGAAAACTTCCATTATTCCGCACACAAAATACGGAAGAAGAATGCATTTAAGACGAATCATTCCATATTCTATTGCCTTTAGATTACCGGGAGCATACACTCCAAGTAGATTTTCGCCGAACATGTAGATAATGCTACTTGCAGTTGCGCCTATAAGGATAACTAGTGACAGAGATATTAGCAATGTTTTATCTATACGCTTGTATTTTTTAGCTCCAAAATTCTGACCTGAAAAAGATGTTGCTACATGGCAGAAAGTGTTCAGCGCGGTATATACGAACCCTTCTATATTTGCTGCCGCGGAACTTCCTGCCATAACAGAAGAGCCGAATGAGTTTATCGACGACTGTATGATAACATTTGAGGTGCTGAAAATAAAACTCTGTATTCCTACTGGCAAGCCGTTTTTTATCATTTCTTTAAGAGAGAATCTGTCAATTTTTAAAGACGGAATGTCAATTCTTATATATCCATCGGTATTAACTAATGCAGCCATAATAAATATGGCTGATAAATACTGTGAAATAATAGTGGCGATCGCAACGCCTGCTACACCTAATTTAAACTGTATTACGAATATAAGATTTAAAACTACATTTAAAACACCTGAGATAGAAAAGAAATACAAAGGTCTTTTTGTATCACCGACAGTTCTCATTAAAGCACTTCCAAAAGTCATCACCATAAAAGCAGGCATGCCGAGAAAATATATTCGCATATATAAGACAGATTGGTCAATAACATCGGCAGGCGATCCCATCAGAACAAGCATTGGTCGACACAAAACATTTCCTAAAATAGCGAGAAAAAAGCCTAGAACTATACTTGTAAGTATTGCGGTGTGACAAGCGTTATGAACTTTCTCAAAATCTTTAGAACCTATAAATTGTGCCACAACAACAGTTGCTCCGACAGAAAGTCCAACAAAAACATTAACAATCAAACTAATAAGTGATGATGTTGAGCCAACCGCAGCTAAAGCCTCATTTCCTACATATCTGCCAACAGCAATGATATCTACTGCGTTATACAGAAGTTGAAGAATATTTGCAAGCATAAGAGGAATTGCACATCTTATAATTCCAGAAAAAAGTCTTCCATTACACATATCGATTTCGTACTTTCCTGCCATGAAATCACACTCCAAATAGTAGTTTTCTCTATTATATCACATATTTTACAGAATTCTACAACTTTATTTCGAAAAGAATAAACATTTTTTAGAAATAGTGGAGAAGTGGTACAAGATACCAAATTTTAGATTTTGCATAGTATGTATTAGAACGAATCAAGGAGGTAAAAACCATGTGTGACAGAGGTTTCTTCGGTAACGACAACAGCTGCTTATGGATCATCTTAATCATCGCATTAGTAGTTTTCTGTGGTTGTGGTTGCAACGACTGATTGATTTGAAAAAAGCACCAGCATTACGCTGGTGCTTTTAATTTTATTCGTCTTTTGACATATCTGCTAAAGGATTACTGTTTGCGGCAGTTCGCAACTGCTCATCATCTAAATGAGTATATATCTGTGTAGTAGATAAATTCGTATGTCCTAGCATTTCCTGTAAAACCCTTACATCCACATGACCGTATCTATACATAAGTGTCGCTGCTGTGTGACGGAGTTTGTGGGCCGAATACTTGGTCGTATCAAGTCCTGCGGCATCCAGGTGAAGTTTTACTACATGTTGAATAGTTTTTATGCTCATTCTTTTTTTGAATCTGCTTAAGAAAAGCGCATCTTTATCAGTGGCTTTAATGCCGTCTTTGGGTCTTTCGTTTGTTATATAGTCATTGATTGCTTTTTGACAGGCTTCATTTAGGTATATTGTGCGTTCTTTACTACCTTTACCAAAAACGGTGAGTTTATCATCACGGATGTTACGCATGTTTATACCTGCTAATTCTGACAAACGAAGTCCGCAGTTTAAAAAAAGCGTTAAAATAGCATAATCACGGTATTTTTGATTACCGTCAACGCTGTCTAAAAGTTGTTTGCTTTCGTCTAAAGTAAGGTATCTGGGCAAAACTTTTGGAATTTTTGGAGAATCAAGTTCTGCTGCAGGGTTAGTCTTGACTAACTTCGCTTTTGTAACCATATATTTAAAGAAAGAACGCAGAGAAGATACTTTTCTTGCTCTGGAGTTGGCATTGTTTAAACGTTCACGAAGAGTATACGAAAGATAGTCA
>JAZSQN010000114.1:0-5075 GCA_045537995.1 Congzhengia sp.
TAAGCTTAAGGTAACTTTAGTTAAGAGTACAATTGGTAGAAAAAAGGACCATATAGCAACAGTTAAGGCACTTGGCCTTAAAAAGATTCGTGACGAAAAAGTTCACGAAGCAACCCCTGCAATCTTGGGAATGATTAAAAAGGTTGACTATATGGTAAAAGTAGAAGAACTTTAATCCAAAGGAGGTGCCATAATGAATTTGTACGAATTAAAACCCGCAGAAGGCTCAAAGAAAGAATCATTTAGAGTTGGTCGCGGTCACGGTTCGGGCAACGGCAAAACATCAGGCAGAGGCCACAAAGGTCAGAAAGCTCGTTCTGGCGGTGGTGTAAGACCCGGTTTTGAAGGCGGTCAGATGCCTATTTATAGAAGACTTCCAAAAAGAGGCTTCACAAATATTTTTGCAAAGGCTTATACAGAAATAAATGTAACAGCTTTAAACAGCTTTGAAGATGGTGCAGTTATAGATGCTGAAAGCTTAAAGGCTGCAGGTATTATCAAAAAGGTTAACGATGGCGTTAAAGTATTAGGCAGAGGAGATTTAACAGCTAAAAACTTAACAGTTAAGGCTGCTAAATTCACAAAATCTGCTGAAGAAAAAATCGCTGCTGCTGGCGGTAAGGCGGAGGTGATCTGAGAATGTTTCAGACATTGCGCAACGCATGGAAAATTCCGGATCTCCGTAAAAAGATGCTTTACACAATCATCATGCTCGTAGTTTTCAGATTAGGTTCATTTATTCCGGTTCCTGGAATAAACCCTGATATGATTAAAGAAATGATGGGCGGTTTCAGCGGCGGTATTCAGGGACTTATCAATAACTTCTCAGGTGGCGCCCTAGAGCGTGCTTCGATTTTTGCGATGAGTATCACACCCTATATCAACGCATCAATCATTTTGCAGCTTTTAACAGTTGCTATTCCTGCTTTAGAGCGACTCGCTAAAGAGGGTGAAGAGGGCAGGAAAAAAATTGCTTCATACACAAGATATTTAACAGTAGTTTTAGCATTCATTCAGGCTACAGGTCTTTATTTTGGACTCGCTGGAGCTATGACCTCAACAGGTGTGTTTGAATACTTGACAGTAACATTTACATTTACAGCAGGTACAGCATTCTTGATGTGGCTTGGTGAACAGATTACAGAACGCGGAATTGGTAATGGTATCTCATTACTTATCGTAATCGGTATCGTATCTCGTGGACCTGCTGCTGTTCAGTCAATGATGGCTATGGTAAAGCAGGGCGGCGGATTAAACATCCAGTCTGTTGCTACAATTGTTGCAATTTTAGTTATTGCGATTGTGGCTATTGCGTTCGTTGTATTATTCAACGAGGCTGAAAGAAAAATTCCTGTTCAGTATGCTAAGCGTGTTGTTGGCAGAAAGACATACGGCGGTCAGTCATCACACATTCCCATGAAAGTTATCATGGCAGGTGTTATGCCTATTATCTTCGCTGTGTCAATTATGTCTTTCCCACAGACAATTTCGATGTTTATACACGGTAGTGCAGCACCGACAGAAGGTGTATGGGCAACAATTTTAAGATGGTTCGGTCAATCACATCCGTTCTATATTATATGCTATTTCTTGTTAATATTGTTCTTCACATACTTCTATACAGCGATTCAGTTTAATCCTATAGAAGTTGCGAATAACATCAAGAGAAATAACGGTTCAATTCCGGGTATAAGACCTGGAAAGCCTACATCGGATTATATTGCAAAGGTATTATCTAAGACAACACTTTTAGGTGCATTTTTCTTAGCTATTATTGCAATATTCCCGCTTGTTATGGCAATCGTTATGCCTCAGATGGCAGGCATATCAATTGGTGGTACATCTCTACTTATCGTAGTTGGCGTATCATTAGAAACGGTTAAGAACATTGAATCACAGATGTTAATGAGACATTATAAAGGTTTTCTTGAATAATCCCCGGAGGCGATAAAATTGAAACTTATCTTATTGGGTGCACCCGGAGCGGGTAAAGGCACTCAGGCAGCAGAGTTAGAAAAGGAATATAATATTCCTGCGATTTCCACGGGACAAATTATAAGAGAAGCAATTGCGGCAGGGACTCCACTCGGCAATGAAGTAAAAACTTACATTGACCGAGGAGAGTTGGTGCCGGATGATATAGTTGTTGAAATGGTTAAGGAAAGAATTAAAAGTGATGATTGTAAAAACGGTTACATTTTGGATGGATTTCCAAGAACTATTTCACAGGCAATTATTATGGAAAAATTGCCAATTCCGGTAGATACAGCTTTAGAGATAGATGTTGATGAAGATATCATCGTCGAAAGGCTTTCAGGCAGACGCGTATGCAGCGGCTGCGGAGCAACATATCATATAAACGGTAATCCGCCGGAGAAAGAGGGCATTTGCGATAAGTGCGGATGCAATCTTAAGACAAGAGAAGACGATGTGCCTGAAATAATCAGACACAGACTAAAAGTTTATAACGAGCAAACAAAACCTCTTAAAGACTTTTATGCTGAAAGAAATATGCTTGTTACAGTTAAAGGATGTAATGTGATAAGTGACACAACTGAAGCAATATTAAAGGCTTTAAGAAAAAATATTGAGGCGTAATTATGATTAAGATTAAAGCACTGCACGAAATTCAAAAGATGAGAGCAGCAGGGAGAATTGTGGCAGAAGTATTTGAGGTACTTAAACCCCACATTGTTCCTGGAATTACAACTCATGAGCTCGATAGAATTGCAGCAGA
The DNA here is from genome assembly GCA_045537995.1 of Congzhengia sp. Taxonomy (GTDB): domain Bacteria; phylum Bacillota; class Clostridia; order UBA1381; family UBA9506; genus Congzhengia. The sequence continues at coordinate 2,738 of JAZSQN010000114.1, forward strand.
GCATATCAAAAAAAGCGGAGCGACATGTTCGTTTTATAATTATAATGGTTATCCGGGACATGTATGTATTTCAGTAAATAATGAAGTTATACACGGCATACCCAACAAGCGTAAGCTTTTAAATGGTGACATTGTAAGTATAGATGTAGGAGCATGTGTGGATGGTTATCACGGTGACGCGGCAAGGACATTTGCAGTAGGAGAGATTACTCCTGAAGCAAAAAAACTTATTGCTGTCACTGAGGAGAGCTTCTTTAGCGGAATTGAATTTGCTCGATCCGGTTTTCGACTTGGAGATATAAGTGCAAATATTCAGAAAGTTGTAGAAAAGAACGGGTTTTCTGTTGTTCGTGATTTTGTAGGTCACGGTATAGGAAATATGCTGCATGAAGAACCTGAGGTTCCAAACTTTGGAACGGAGGGCAGAGGACCAAGACTTATTCCCGGAATGACCATTGCAGTAGAGCCAATGGTAAATTTAGGAGCGTATAAGGTTAACACCCTGTCAGATGATTGGACAGTGGTAACGGCAGACGGCAAGCTTTCAGCACATTATGAAAATACAATTCTCATTACAAATGAGGGTGCTGAAATATTAACCAAATGCTGATTTGAGGTGATGTTATTTTGGATTTCCGTTATGGTAATATAGTGTTGTCAAAGGCGGGAAGAGATAAGGGTAATTACTTTATAGTTATAAATGTGATTGATTCACAGTTTGTAGAGATTGCCGATGGCGATTTGCATAAGGTAGATAACCCTAAAAAGAAAAAATGTAAACATCTTGAGAATACTGGAAAAACATCTGAAAGAATCTGCGAAAAAATTGATGCGGGTGCAAGGGTTACAAACCCTGAATTAAAACGCGAACTCGCAGAGTACGAGACTAATGTATAGGAGGATTAATTATGGCTAAAGACGGAGTAATTGAGTTAGAGGGCATAGTTTCTGAGGCTCTCCCAAATGCAATGTTTAAGGTAAAATTTGAAAACGGTCATGAGATTTTAGCCCATATTTCAGGCAAGCTCAGAACCAATTATATAAGAATTTTACCCGGTGATAAGGTAACGGTCGAAATGTCGCCCTATGATTTAACAAAAGGGCGTATAACATGGAGAGCTAAATAATAAGCAAAATTATCGCGAGAGCGAAAATCCCATGAAGGAGGTATTTACAATGAAAGTAAGACCCAGTGTAAAGCCGATGTGTGAAAAATGTAAAATAATAAAGCGTAAGGGTAAAGTAATGGTTATCTGTGAAAACCCTAAGCACAAGCAGAAGCAGGGCTGATTTATAGCTTTTGTTAAATTCTTCGGGAAGCGGCTAAATTACATTTTAAATGTATAATTTTCCCGAAGTAGCTATAGATGAAAACACTAAAACAGGAGGTGGAAACCGCATGGCAAGAATTTCAGGCGTAGATTTACCCAGAGAAAAACGAGTAGAGGTAGGCTTAACATATGTTTATGGTATTGGTCTTCCCAGCTCACAGAAAATCCTCGCTGAAGCAGGTATCAATCCCGACACAAGAGTTAAAGACTTAACAGAGGATGAAGTATCAAAACTCAGAGAGATCATCGACAAAGATTACGTTGTTGAAGGCGATTTAAGAAGAAATGTTGCATTAGACATTAAAAGACTTATGGAAATCGGCTGCTACAGAGGTGTAAGACATAGAAAAGGTCTTCCTGTAAGAGGTCAGAGAACAAAGACAAACGCGAGAACAAGAAAAGGTCCCGCAAGAACAATCGCTAACAAGAAGAAATAATAAAGGCTAATAGCCAAAGACCATATTCTTCGAAAGGAGGAACTATCTAAAATGGCAAAGGTTGCTAAAAGAAGTACCCGTAGAAAAGTTAAAAAGAATATTGAACGCGGTGCAGTGCATATTCGTTCAACATTTAACAATACAATTGTTACAATCACAGACGTAGCAGGTAACGCAATCAGCTGGGCAAGTGCAGGTGGCTTAGGCTTCAGAGGCTCAAGAAAGAGCACACCTTTTGCTGCTCAGATGGCTGCAGAAACAGCTGCTAACGCTGCAAAAGAACACGGTCTTAAAACAGTTGAGGTTTTCGTTAAAGGCCCCGGTGCTGGTCGTGAAGCTGCTATCAGAGCTTTACAGGCAGCAGATCTTGAAGTTACAATGATTAAAGATGTAACTCCTATTCCTCACAACGGTTGCAGACCGCCCAAAAGAAGAAGAGTTTGATTATTTGTGGATAACCCACAACAGATTGAAAGTTTCGTAAAACGAAACAACGGATACCGGAAAACCGGTAAATTTATAAGGAGGTGTACGTTTAGATGGCACGTTATACAGGCGCAGTATGTAGAT
>JAZSQN010000111.1:0-2485 GCA_045537995.1 Congzhengia sp.
ACATGGCTACGATCCGACTTACTCCCACTTCTGATTATTTTTCCATTTACCCGCCAAAAGAAAACGACAAGGTTATTTACTTAACATTTGATGATGGTCCGTCCCCTAATGTAACTCCCAAAATTTTAGATATTTTGAAAAAATACCGTATAAAAGCCACATTTTTTGTTGTAGGTTATCAGGCAGAAAAGTACCCTCAAATTTTAAAAAGAATAGGCGAAGAAGGTCACGCAATAGCAAACCATTCCTACTCTCACAACTACGATTCTATGTATTCGTCTCCCGAGGCATTGTTAGATGAGATAAACAAAACCCGCGACATCATAGTGTCTGCTGCAGGTGAATCAGCTTACGCGGGAGTTCTTCGTTTCCCGGGTGGTGCTTTTAAAGGGCAAAAAGAAGAATTCAAGGCAATGTTGATTGAAAATCAAATACCCTACTGCAACTGGAACTGTTTAAACGGAGATTCCGAATCTACAAGTCCTATAGCATCTGATTTGATTTTAAGAGCAAAACGCTCTGCCGAAAAAGTATCCGGTACATCTTTGGTAATGCTTATGCATGACGCAGGTGCCAAAAAAGCCACTGCAGATGCTTTGCCCGATATTATAGAGCATTTTAAGTCAAAAGGTTATCGGTTTGATACCATAAAAAGAAGATAAAAAGTGCTGTAGCAAAATGCACAGACCACACAAGGCGAAATTACAAATTTTTATTGAAGAAATTCGCAAATATGCGAATTTCTTCTTTTTTATTGCCTTGTGTTTTGAACAAACTTCACCTCTCGCTGTACCTATGTACAGCTTCGGGTAACCCCTATGGGTTCAGTTTGTCCAATCTGCACTATTTTTCGTCCAGCCCAAAAAATGAGCTGTAGCAAAATGCTACAGCTCATTTATTTTTTAGTCGCAGTCGCAATCACTGTGTCTATTGCAACGACAGTTGTCGTCATCACAGCAGGGTGTGAAGTTACGATTCTGACGATTTGCACAAACAACATTCATGCAGGGTTCTTCACGATAGTCGTTGTTGTAACATGAATTACTTCTGTTATAACCACAGCCATTGTTTCTGCTATAACCGCAACTGTTGTTTCTTCTGCAACCGCAGAGATTGCGTCTGATACAGTTTACAATATTACATATTCCGCACATAGTTTTTTACCTCCATATAAATTTTTGAGACGCCTCAAAACATTATATGTCGAATTATGGATTTCGGTGTTATTCTTGTTGCAAAAATGCATATCTTAATGTATAATCATATGCGAGGTGTTTTAAATGCTGATAAGATTTTTAACTAAAATTTTCATAAAAAACAGTGACGATACCACAAATCCATCCGTCAGGGCGGCATATGGAGTTTTTGGAGGAATTTTGGGAATTGTATGTAACATCGTACTCTTTGGTGTAAAGTTCTTCATTGGAAGTGCGATGGGGTCCATAGCCATAATTTCTGACGCTTTCAACAACATGTCCGATATGGGTTCATCACTCATCACTATGATAGGCGCACATCTTAGCAATCAGCGTCCCGACAGAGAACATCCTTTTGGTCATGGAAGAATTGAGTATGTATCTTCCTTAATAGTTTCTTTTATTATCATCACAATGGGTTTTGAACTTATTAAAAGTTCATTTGATAAGGTCTTAAACCCCGTAAAACCTGAGTTTAGTATTATTCTCACAGTAATTCTTGTGGTTTCTGTGCTTGTAAAATTATGGATGTATTTTGCAGTAAAATTTTTGGGCAAAAAAATCTCTTCCGATGTGTTATTAGCCACGGCATCCGACAGTTTAAATGATGTATTTGCTACATCTGCAATCATTCTGTCAGTAATATTGTGTGTATTTTTACCGCCTGTAGTCGACGGACTTATGGGTTTGGTTGTAGCAATTATGATTTGTATTTCAGGTGTTAAACTCGCCTGGGAAACCATTGGAACACTGCTTGGTACATCACCCGACCCTGAAGTTGCAAAAAAGATTTCGGATATTATTCTTTCAGATGAAGAAATCCTCGGCATCCATGACCTTATTATTCATGATTACGGTCCGGGAAGAACATTGGCGTCTGTTCATGCTGAAGTTTCATGTGAGAATGATGTGATAATGCTCCACGAAATAATTGATGCTTTAGAAGTAAAAATCATGCACGAAACAGGCATCGAAACCGTTATACACACAGACCCGATTTTAGTAGGAAATGCGAGAGTTGATGAACATCGTGAACTCGTGAAAAGTGTCATTGCCGAGATAAATCCCGACCTCGGTATGCACGATTTCCGCATGACAGATGGCGAGAACAGAATAAATCTCATATTTGATTTAGAGGTTCCGTTTGAATTGACAGACATTGAGAGAAAAGAACTCCTCACTATCATACCCGAAAAAATGAAAGAAAAGAATGAGTGTTTCCGTTGTGTTATTAAAATAGACGATAAACCCACATATATGTAATAATTATCCACCCGCATAGCGGGTGG
>JAZSQN010000076.1:0-7629 GCA_045537995.1 Congzhengia sp.
CGATAGCTTTAGCAGCACCTGTTGAGTTAGGAACGATGTTAACAGCACCAGCACGTGCTCTTCTTAAATCGCCTTTTCTATGTGGTCCGTCAAGGATCATCTGATCACCTGTGTAAGCATGGATTGTAGCCATGATACCTGACTGAATGGGAGCGTAATCGTTTAAAGCTTTAGCCATAGGAGCCAAACAGTTTGTTGTACATGATGCAGCAGAGATAATTGTATCATCAGCTGTAAGTGTGTTTTCATTTACGCTGTAAACGATTGTTTTTAAATCATTACCTGCAGGAGCAGAGATAACAACCTTTTTAGCACCTGCATCGATATGAGCCTGTGATTTTTCTTTTGAGCAGTAAAAACCTGTACACTCTAAAACAACATCAACGCCTATTTCTCCCCAAGGAAGATCTGAAGCTTTGGGCTCTTTATAGATTATGATTTTTTTGCCGTCAACTACGATGTAGTCTTCTCCTGCTTCAACTGTGTGACCATCATATCTGCCCTGTGATGAATCGTACTTTAGAAGATGAGCAAGCATTTTAGGATCTGTTAAATCGTTGATTGCTACTACATCATAACCTTCTGCACCGAACATTTGTCTAAATGCAAGGCGACCAATACGGCCAAAACCATTAATTGCAACTTTTACTGACATTTTGGAATTCCCCCTAAATATTGTTATTTAAATATCAATTATATATAATACACTAAAATTAATCAATGTTCAAGTATTTTTTTCATTTTTATGAAATTTATACCTATTTTACAAAAATTATTCGCTGATTTTGTATTTTTTAAGCAATTTTACATTTTTCATCACAGGCTTATCGATTAATATTTCACCTGATGTTGCACTTGTAGCAATTTTATCTACAACTTCCATTCCCTCTACTACTCTTCCGAAAGCTGCATAATTTCCATCTAAAAACTCTCCGTCATCATGCATTATAAAGAATTGACCGCTTGCAGAATTTGGTATATTGGTTCTTGCAAATGACACAACACCTCTTTTGTGAGAAAGAGTATTTTCATAACCGTTATTCGAAAATTCTCCAATAACTGTTCTTCCGCAACCGCCTATTCCATCTCCATTAGGAGAACCGCCCTGAATCATGAAACCATTAACAGCTCTATGGAATACAAGACCATCATAATATTTTTCATCAACAAGTTCTAAGAAAAATTCTACTGATATAGGAGCATATTCAGGTAATAATTCAATTACTATTTTACTTTCATCCATCATTTCAATCTGTACATACTGTTTTTCCATTTTTTTGTCATCTCCGTTTTTTGTATTTTCTTTATCGTCTCCACATGCAACAAATGTAAACGCAATGGCGAAAACTAAAATTAATGATACTAAGCTTTTGATTTTTCTCATAATTTTCTCCTTAATATTATCGTCATTTTTATAATGTCTATTCTAACGGCTTAGTTATTGCCGTAAAATAGTTTTTAAACTTATTCCGTGCTGTTATAGCTGTTTTTTCATCACTAAAAACTCCATAACATGTTGCTCCGCTTCCGCTCATTAGTGCGATTTTTGCACCGTTAGAATAAAGCGAACTAATTATTTCATCAACTTTCGGGCAGAGTTTAGTTGTTACTTCCTGCATTACATTTTTCATATTTAATTTTGCTCTATCCAAATCTTTTTCATAAGGCGCTTGTATGAGGCTTCTATTATCTACTATGTTAAACCTTTTAGTAGCATCAATTTTCTGATAAACTTCTTTTGTGCTGATAAAGCTTCCCGGATTCACGATAAGAATATATAACTCCGAACACAGTCCAGAAACTTTTGTAAGTATTTCTCCTATGCCTTCGGCTAATGCAGGTTTTATCTGAATACAAAAAGGCACATCAGCACCCAATGACAGTCCTATTTTCATAAGCTTTTCTATCGAAGCATCAAGAGCACAGATTTCATTTATTCCGCGAATTACAGCAGCCGCATCACTGCTCCCTCCTGCCATGCCTCCTGCTACTGGGATGTGCTTTTCTATAAAAATATCAAACCCACATGAAATATCAAATTCTTTTTTCATTAATTCACAAGCTTTATATGCAAGATTCGCTTCTCCGTCAGGAATGTCAGGATTATCGGTTTTTACTGTGATTTTACCTGTTTCATTTTTATTGATATTAACAATATCGCTCAGTTCAACAGATTGCATAACCATTGATACGCTGTGATAACCATTTTCTAAAATACCTGTTATGTCAAGGGATAAGTTAATTTTTCCGTAGGCTCTAAAATTCATGTTAAAATCTCCTAATATACGAAATCAAATTCAATATCGTACATTTTTACCGTATCTCCCTCTTCAATGCCCGCATCTTCCAAAGCTTTTATTATGCCGCTTGTACGGAGTGAATTTTGAAAAAACTGAAGTGATTCATAATCATCAAAATTTGTACTGTTTATTATTTTTAAAACCAATTCGCCTTCTACATAATATTCATTGCCGCGTTTTTCGACCTTGAAGTTATCTCCTAATTCTCTTATACTTTCAAAATCATCTTCTTCTATATCAAACTCGGGCACAGGAATATCTTTGAGCTTTCCTGCAACTTTTTTCACAAGGTCTAAAACACCCTTTTGAGCAGCAGCTGAAATAAAGTAAACCTCAAATCCTTTTTTGCGTATTGCATCCTCAAATTCCTTTATTGTAGCATCGTCATATGCAATATCAATTTTATTACCTACAACAATCTGCGGCTTTTTAGATAAATCATCGTTAAATTTTTTCATCTCGTTACAAATAATTTCAAAATCTTCTAGTGGATTTCTTCCTTCAATACCGGAAACATCCACAACATGTAACAAAAGACGAGTTCTTTCAATATGTCTTAAAAACTCATGTCCTAAACCAATTCCGGTGTTTGCACCCTCAATAATTCCGGGAATGTCAGCCATAACAAAACTGCCTGCATCACCCGCATTTACAACACCTAAATTTGGTTCTAATGTTGTAAAGTGATAGTTTGCAATTTTAGGTTTTGCACTGCTTACAGATGATAAAATTGTAGATTTTCCTACATTAGGAAATCCCACAAGTCCCACATCTGCCAAGAGTTTGAGTTCCAGTATAAGTTCTCTTTCGTTCGTTTTTTGTCCGGGTTTTGCAAATTTAGGAACCTGTCTTGTAGGCGTAGCAAAATGAGTATTTCCAAAACCTCCACGACCTCCGCGAGCAGCAATAAATTCATCGCCTTCTTTTTTTAGATCGGCAATAATTTTACCAGTTTTAGCATCTTTAATTAAGGTTCCTGCCGGCACTTTAATATAAAGGTTTTCACCATTTTTACCAAAGCATTTTTTTGCTTTTCCGTCTTCACCGTTTCCTGCTTTATAACTGCGTTTATGCCTGAAATCATAAAGAGTCGTCATCTGAGGATCAACAGTAAAAATTACATCTCCTCCATGACCTCCATCACCGCCGTCAGGACCGCCTGCAGCTATATATTTTTCTCTATGAAAAGAAACTAAGCCATTACCGCCGTTTCCTGATTTTACAGTGATATGTGCTGTATCTGCAAACATAAGATTCTCCTTAATTAATTACTTGTTTTTTAAAACGGGAAGTGAAATTATTACTTTTGTTCCTTCTCCTACTTTACTGTCAACTTTTATTGTTCCGTCATGTGCATCAATTATACTTTTTGATATGGCAAGGCCAAGACCTGTTCCTCCAAGCTCTCTGCTTCTTGCCTTATCTACTCTATAGAATCTTTCAAAAATTCTATCCAAATCCTTTTCAGGTATTCCTATGCCGTTATCTTTAACCTCTACAAAAAAGTCGCTGTAAAGTCTTCCAGCTTTAATCGTTATTTTTCCTCCGTTTGGAGTGTATTTTATAGAGTTTGAAATTATATTATATAAAACCTGTTCTAATTTGTCCCGATCCCCGTAATAATCAGGAATTTCAGCAATAGCCTCAAATTGAAGTCTATGTCCTTTTTCGTTTGCAACCAGTGTCATAGTGGAAACAACATCATTTATCATATCTTTTAATGAAAATGTTGTTTTATTTAAAACCATTTTCCCTTCAAGGCTCGAAATCAAAAGCAGATCCTTAACCAAACGCGTCATTCTGTCGGTTTCATTTAATATTGTGTTTGTAAATATTTCTGCTGTTTTATTATCGCTCACAATATCTAAAAGTGTTTCTGCATGAGATTTTACAGTTGTTAACGGTGTTTTAAGTTCATGAGAAACATTTGCAACAAACTCGCGTCTAGAGATTTCAAGTCTTTGTTGCTTTGTTACATCGTGTATTACTGCCAAAACGCCGTCAGTTTTATTTTTTTCATTATTAAAGACAGCAAAGTTCACCTTTAGGGCAAGCTTGTCTTTATCTATTTCACGATCTATTTCGCGCTCGCAAAAACGGTTGTTATCAAGATACAACAAATCACCGATTTTGATGTCAGCACCAAGCTCAAAAAACAACTTATCAAATCTGTACTTTTCTATTTTATTCAGATTAAGCAATTTTCTTGCCGTTGAGTTAATATGAATAATTTTTCCCTTCGTATCAAAAGCAATGACACCGTCTGTCATATTGTGAATAATTGCCTCAATCTTATTTTTTTCTGTTGAAAAATCAGATATCGTTTTCTGGAATTTTCCTGACATTTCACTAAAGGCATCAACAAGCATACCTATCTCATCGTTTGATTTTGCAATCTCTATTTTAGTATCAAATTCACCTTCTGAAATCTGTTTTGCAACTTTTGTAAGATTTGAAATAGGCGAAGATATCTTTCTTGCAAGGATATATCCAACAAGAATCGAAACGACAATTCCAAAAGCCAACGACTGAAAAATAAGAATGATAATTTCCTGTATCATTCTGTTAAGCTCATCTTTTGTATCCTTAATATAAATAATGAGTTTTGTATTTTCGAAGTCAATCGGAACAGCATAGTCCATAGAGGCTCTTCTCATATCAATACGGTTGCCGATATTTCCGGAAAGTGCCTCTATATAATTCTCCGAATCAATATATACATCATTTCCTGACGAAAAAGAACCATAGAGAATTTTTTCTGAGGATGTATCAATTATGTAATAATTTCTACAATAATTAATTCCCAAAGCAGCACTTTTTTCTGAAAGCTTTTCAACAATATATTTTTCATCACTTAAGGCATTTGCTTCAAGATCATTTATAAAATCATCTGTAAAAACTGACATTATCTCATTTTTAAATGTTTTGTGATGAAAATCGTATACCCGAAGTACTAAAAATGTGCCTGCAACCGACATAATTGCAAGCACAAGAAGTACAAATATGGTTACCAGTTTTAATTGTAAACTTTTAAACATATCTATAATTTCCTTTTTTAGTTATTTTTTGAAATAATACCCTACACCGCGCTTTGTTAAAATATATTTAGGGTTGCTTGAATCATCTTCTATCTTTTCACGAAGTCTTCTCACTGTAACATCAACAGTTCTTACATCACCGTAAAACTCATATCCCCAAACACTTGAAAGAAGAGCTTCTCTTGTAAAAATTCGGTTAGGCTGTGTTACTAAGAATTTCAACAACTCATATTCCCTTAATGTTAAATCTAAAACCTCACCGTTCTTTACAGCTTCATATCGTGTTGCATTTATAATAAAATTATCATCAACGCTTATTCTGTCATCTGTATCAGATGCAACATCACTTGCTACACGGCGCATATTAGCTTTGACTCTTGCAATAAGTTCACGAACAGAAAACGGTTTTGTGATATAGTCATCTGCGCCGAGTTCTAAACCTAAAACCTTGTCCACTTCTTCATCGCGTGCCGTAATCATAATGATAGGAACATTAAGTTTTTCGCGTATTTTTCTGCAAACATCGAATCCGTCCATTTTAGGCAACATGATATCTAAAAGTATAAGGTCAGGATTTTGTGACAAAGCACATTCCAAAGCACTCAGACCGTTATCCGCAGTTAAAACCTCAAAGCCTTCCTTTTCTAAATTGAATTTCAAAATATCAACTATTGGTTTTTCGTCATCTACAACGAGAATTTTTCTATCCATATTTAATACCCTTTCGTACTGTAGTGTATTATTTTTGGTCTAAATTCGCAGATTTCACATATAAACCCACATATTTACATTATAAATTATTTTTTTCAATATGTCAATTATAATAAATAAAAATCGAAAAATATTTATTTTTTGTTGAACATTCGTAAAAAATGTAATATAATAATATTTGATATTTTAAGATAGGAGTAATGTAATGAAAAAAGTTCTTTCAATTTTCTTAACTTTAGTTATTTTAGCATCATTTACATATAATATTGCATCAGCAACAAACGAAAATCGTGTCAAAGACCAAAAGACCGTTGTTTCTGAGGAAGAAAAAAAGCCTAATGAAACAAAAACTGACGAAAAAAAAGAGGAAAAAGCCGAAGATAAACAAGATAAAAAAGAAGAAGTTATACTTCCTTCCGGTCCTGATGTTAAGGCAGAAGCTGCTTTTTTAATTAATCCAAGCACAGGCGTTATAATCTACGAAAAAAATGCAGATATGCGTATGTATCCTGCTTCCACAACAAAAATTATGACCGCCTATATCGCTCTTAAACATCTTGATTTAGCTGCAAATTACACCGCAAGTTCAACTGCTGTTGACATTGACAGAGACGGTTCAAATATGGGTCTTTCTAACGGCGAAGTATTAACAGGTCGTCAGCTTATTGACTCTTTAGTAATTCATTCTGCAAACGATGCAGCAAATGTCATAGCTGAAGCTGTATCCGGCTCTGTTTCAGAATTTGTAAATCTTATGAATGCAACTGCCAAAGAACTTGGTATGAAAAATACGCATTTTGCAAATCCTCACGGTTATCACGATGACAACCATTACACAACTGCGCGTGATATGGCACTACTTGCAGTTGAGGCTATGAAAAACGAAATTTTTGCTCAGATGGTTTCTGCTACGAAGATCATTATCCCTCCTACAAACAAATACAGTACAGAAAGAATTTTTAACACAAGAAATGCTCTTATAAATCCATATAGCGATATATCTGTAAGATATCGTTTTGCCACTGGCATTAAAACCGGACACACAAGCAATGCCGGCTATTGTTTTGTAGGAAGCGCCGAAAAAAACGGTCTCGATTTAATTTCCGTTGTATTTAAATCCAACAGTTTTGATCGTTCATTTATAGATACAAAAAACATGTTTGAATACGCATATTCAAATTATCGTTTGCGTACCGTAATGAAAGGCGATCAAATTGCGTCAACATGCAATGTAAAATGGGCATGGGGAAAAGACCATTTAGTTTTAAATACAAACAAAGATGTAAAAACCCTTCTTCCCAGAAACACTTTTTCAGAGGAATTATTAAAAAGCGAAATACTTATTAATGATAATATCAAGGCTCCTGTAAAAAAAGGCGACTCACTTGGAACAATAAAATTCTTCTATGATAACGAGTTAGTTGCCGAATCAGAGCTTTATGCCAGTCGTTCTATTTCCAGAAATATTTTTAAGCAGATTTTTTCATATCTTTTAAGCCCCTACTTTTTAATATTTCTCGGAATCGTTGTTGCTTTTATAATTATATTAAGAATAAAAGAATTTAATAGAAAAGAAAAAA
>JAZSQN010000102.1:0-4188 GCA_045537995.1 Congzhengia sp.
TGTCAGGATACAGGTATGGCAGTTGTATTTGTGAAAATAGGCCAGGATGTACACATAGACGGCGGTTTTATAGAAGATGCAATAAATAAAGGAGTGGCAGAAGGCTACAAAGACGGGTTTCTTCGTAAATCAATAGTAAAAGACCCGTTAGAAAGGGTAAATACGGAAGATAATACACCAGCTATTATTCATTATGAATTTACAGAGGGTGAAAATATAGAGATTACAGTTGCGCCAAAAGGTTTCGGCAGCGAGAATATGGGAGCATTAAAAATGCTAAAACCCTCAGATGGAATAGAGGGAGTAAAGCAGTTTGTAATCGAAACTGTAAAAAGTGCAGGTGCAAACCCATGTCCTCCTATCGTGGTAGGAGTGGGACTTGGCGGTACGATGGAGAAGTGTACATATCTGGCAAAAAAGGCACTGACACTCGATTTGAACACAAAAAATGAAAATCCAATATATGCACAACTTGAAGAAGAGCTTTTAGAAAAAATCAATGAATTAAACATAGGCGTTCAAGGATTTGGAGGAAAAAACACTGCTTTAGCTGTTAAAATACTTTCGTATCCTACGCATATAGCGGGTCTTCCGTGTGCGGTTAATATCAACTGTCATGTATCTCGTCACAAAACGGTAATTTTATAAAAAGATTAAAAAAGTATTAAAAAACTGTTAAAAACCCTGTTGATAATGTTGATAACTCTAACAAAATAGTAAATATTATGTAAACCTATCGTATTAGACAGTAAAATTACTTGAATATTGGCACTAAACATTATATAATATAGGGTAATGAAAAGTTAAGATATCGGAGGGCAAAATGAATACAAAGTACAAAAGAATTTTACTCAAGGTAAGCGGAGAGGCTTTAGCAGGAGGAAAAGGTACAGGTCTTGACACTCAGACATTGAATGAAATCGCACAGGTAGTAAAAAAATGCCACGAACAAGGTGTTGAAATTGCGGTTGTTGTGGGCGGCGGAAATTTCTGGCGCGGAAGACAGAGCGAAGATATGAACAGAACAAGGGCAGACCATATGGGCATGCTTGCGACTGTTATGAATTCATTGGCGCTCCAGAGTGCTTTTGAGGCAGCCGATATCCCGACAAGAGTGCAGACTGCAATAGAAATGAGACAGATTGCAGAACCTTATATAAGAAACAAGGCTATGCGCCATTTGGCAAAGGGAAGAGTTGTAATATTTGGATGCGGAACGGGAAATCCTTTCTTCTCAACAGATACTACGGCAGCGCTCCGTGCAGCAGAAATTGAAGCCGATGCTATTCTTTTGGCTAAAAATGTTGATGCTGTGTACGATAGCGACCCTGCTGTAAATCCAGATGCTAAAAAATTTGAAAAACTTACATTTAAAGAAGTTTTGAATTTAGGGCTTAAGGTTATGGATTCAACTGCGACATCGCTTTGTATGGATAATGATATTCCTATTTTGGTGTTTGGAATTGCAGAGCCTGAAAATATCATAAAGGTTTTATCTGGAGAAAAAATTGGAACGGTAGTTTCTAACTGATTAAAAATAAAATTTCAAAAGGAGATTTTCGATATGTACGAAGATGTAAAAGCAAAAATGGACAAAGCAGTAGCTGCAATGGAAAGTGATTTTGCAGCCATTAGAGCAGGTAGAGCAAATCCTGCGATTTTAGACAGAGTAACTGTAGATTATTACGGTACACCTACACCTTTAGCACAGGTAGGAACAATTTCAGTACCCGACCCAAGACAGCTTTTAATTCAGCCTTGGGATGCGTCTATTTTACATGATATTGAAAAGGCAATCTTAGCTTCTGACATAGGTTTGACACCTAATAATGACGGAAAAGGAATAAGACTTAATTTCCCTGCACCTACAGAAGAGAGAAGAAAGGAACTTGTAAAATCAGTTTCTAAAAGGGCTGAAGAAGCAAAAGTTGTTGTAAGAAATGCACGCCGCGATGCGTTGGATTCATACAAAACTCAGAAGAAGAACGGCGAAATTACAGAAGATGATTTAAAGGGTGCAGAAACCGATATTCAGAAAATCACAGACCAGTATATTAAGGATATTGATGCTTTAGCAGATAAAAAGACAAAAGAAGTAATGGAAATCTGATTAAGCACACAGGGGTGAGTGATATTTTTCGTTTATTTAAGCCTAAGAGGAATGAAAAGTTAATATCCGAAGTTGATACAAAAAACCTCCCTAATCATGTCGGTATTATTATGGACGGAAACGGAAGATGGGCAAAAAAAAGAGGTCTTCCAAGAAGTGCAGGGCACAGAGTAGGAGCAGCAAAGCTTAGGGAAATTACTGAGTTTGCAAGCGAAATGGGAATTCCCTACATTACAGCTTATGCCTTTTCTACGGAAAACTGGAAACGCCCGAAAGAAGAAGTTGATGCATTGATGGAGCTTTTGCTTGAGTACCTTAAGGACAAGAAATTATTAGAGGGAAATCAGGTGCGTGTTAAGTTTATAGGCGACAGAAGTGTATTGACTGAAGAAATAAGACACGAAATGAGTGTTGCGGAGGAAGAGTCAAAGGACAGAACCCGTACAACTTTATACCTTGCTATTAATTACGGAGGTCAGCAAGAAATAACAAAAGCTGTAAAAGACATAGCAAGAAAAATAGAAGCAGGCGAAATGAAACTTAAGGATATAACGGAAGTTGAAATAGGTAAAAACCTTTATACAGAGGTTCCTGATGTTGACTTAATTATTCGTCCTAGCGGTGAATATCGTTTAAGTAATTTTTTGCTTTGGCAGTCGGCATACAGTGAATTTTGGTTTTCAAATATTAACTGGCCGGACTTTACAAAAGAAGATTTTACCCGCGCTATTTTAGATTTTCAAACAAGAAACAGACGATTTGGCGGGGTATAAACAGGAGGCAACTATGTGGGCCAAATTTAAAACGAGATTGATAAGTGCAGTGTTTCTTATAGCGATACTTTTATTGATTACATTTGTAGCACCGAAGTGGTTGTTTACAATTGCTGTGTGCATACTTACTTTTGCAGTTATGCGTGAACTGACAGTAGTTTTACGACAGGGAACAAAGCCAAGTATTGCAATTACAAACTATGTTTTTGCAGCACTTTATATGATTGTTGGTTTTTTAAAAACAGATACTGCAAACAGAGCAATATTCTTAATTACAATTCTTTATATAATGGCGCTTTTAGTATTCTCTGTCATAGACAATAGACATATTAAATTTTCAGATGTATGTACATCTTTGTTTTTGGTATTCTATTCTGTGGTATTTTTGATGCATCTGGCATTTATAAGAAACTTAGATAACGGCATAGCACTTTTGTTTATGGCATTTATCGGAGCATACATAACTGATACAGGAGCATATTTTACCGGCATGCTCATTGGAAAAAGAAAGCTTATCCCATCAGTAAGTCCAAACAAAACAGTTGAAGGTGCTATAGGCGGCATAGTTTCTACCGTAGTAGGATTTATTGTATATGGTATTATTATGACAAATTCAGGTCACATGGTAAACTATTTTTATCTTTTGATTTTAGCAGTTATATGCGGTGTGGTTTCTCAATTCGGTGACCTTGCTGCGTCTGTAATAAAAAGGAGCTTTGATGTAAAGGATTTTGGCGATTTAATTCCCGGACACGGCGGTGTTGTTGACCGCGTGGATTCTTTAATATTTGTTGCTCCGGTTGTTTATTATTTCATTACATTTTTACCTGTTATAAGATAGGAGAAAAGTATGAAAAATGTAGTAATATTAGGTTCTACAGGCTCAATTGGTACGCAATCCTTAGAGGTAATTGATGAAAAACAGGGTTTTTCGGCACTGGCCTTATCTGGAAATTCCAATATAAAGCTTTTAGAAGAACAGGTAAGAAAATATAAACCCAAATTTGTTGCTGTTGCGGACAATTCAGGTGCAAAAGAGCTGAAATGTAGAATTTCTGACACAAAAACGCAGGTTCTCTCAGGAAAGGAAAGCTTAGAAGAGATTGCAGCGTTGCCAGAAGCAGATATAGTCATCACCGGCATTGTCGGTATTGCAGGTTTGCTTCCTACACTTTCGGCGGTAAAAGCAGGCAAAAGAATAGGACTTGCAAATAAAGAAACGCTTGTTACTGCAGGGAACATTGTTATGGGGCTTGCCAAAAAAACAGGTGCTAAGATTATTCCTGTAGACAGTGAACACAGTGC
>JAZSQN010000093.1:0-3882 GCA_045537995.1 Congzhengia sp.
ATTCATGCGTTGCGTATTTTATATACGGGCTTGTGTTTGCGTACTTTTTAAATCCGTTGCTTTCGGCACTCGAAACAAGAATAATAACCCGCAAAGATACCGAAAAAACCAAAAAAGTAAAAAGAGGTCTTTTAATCGCTGTTCTTTACCTTGCAGTATTAGGGTTTATTTCTATATTTATGGTAACAATAATTCCTGCCATCGCATCAGGTATCAGCGATTTTGTAAAAGAACTTCCGCAGTATCTCGCAAATTTCCAGATATGGTTCAATAATACAGTATCACTCTTTAACGAAGATTTAGCAAAAGAACTGAGCGCAAAACTTACGCAAATCGTCATGAATTTTTATGATTGGGTGACAGGACAGGTTGATGTTGAAAAAATCGGTTCTGCTGTAGCGACGACGGTAGGAGTATCTGCTAAAGTTGTTGTTCGTATTGTTTTTGGTATATTGATCTCAATCTATTTCCTTTATGGAAAAGAAAGACTTTTAAAACATGCTAAAAGATTTGCATACGCGGTATTCAAGCAGGAAACTTCAGAAAAAGTCATAGACTACGGACGCCAGATAAATAAAATTTTCTACGATTTTATTATCGGTAAACTTGTTCAGGCGTTTGTTATATTTATTATAGGACTTGTGGTATTGGTACCTTTCAATGTTCCTCTTGCGCCATTGATCAGTTTGCTGCTTGCAGTAACCAACATCATTCCTTACATCGGTCCATGGATAGGTTCTGTACCCAGTGTGATTTTGGCACTGCTTTACAGTCCTGTAAAGGCGCTTGTTGTTTTTATATTTATTGTAGCAATGCAGATACTTGATAATTTATTTATAGCACCCAAAATTATGTCAGACAGAGTAGGAATAAGTCCGCTTTTAGTTATAGCAGGTGTGGCAATCGGTGCTACTTTCGGCGGATTTATCGGTATGTTTATTGGTGTACCTGTTGTGGCGGTTGCAAAACTTGTATTCTACGATAATTTTATTGAAAAAAGACTGAAAGAAAAAGATATAAATATTTAATTTAAAAAAAATTAAAAAAACTGTTGCAAATGCAAAAAAAATGTGTTATAATTCTATCGTTGCATTCTGAAAATGTGTAATTTTCCCATAGAATGTAGCATTAAACAGTTATCTACTAGTTCGAAAGAGGTGAAATACATGAAAGAAGGAATCCATCCCGATTACAAGCAGACAACAATCAAATGTGCTTGCGGCGAAGTAATTGAAACAGGTTCTACAAAAGAAAACATCACAGTTGAAATTTGCTCAAAATGCCATCCTTTCTTTACAGGTAAACAGAAGCTTGTTGATACAGGTGGTCGTGTAGAAAAATTCAGAAAGAAATTTGGTCTTAAAGAAGATTAATTTCAAAAGAGATCAGCTTTTTTTGGAGGTGTAAGGCTATGCTTACAGTAGTTCGTATAATACATTTGATATTATCATTAATATTGATTGCTGTTGTTTTATTGCAGTCCGGTAAGGCTCAGGGTCTTTCAGGTGCTATAGCAGGCGGTTCTGAAACTTTCTTTGGTAAAAACAGAGGAAGAACAATAGATGCTATTTTAGAAAAGTGGACATCTGTTGTTGCTATTGCATTTTTGGTAACCTCTATAGTGCTGTTCTTCATATCTTAAGACTTGTATCAGCAATTTATGCGAATTTAAAAGCCATTCCATCAAGGGATGGCTTTTGTTTTGTTTAAAAAATAAAATCGGGAAAAGATAATAAGGAGGTGGATTGTTTGAATAAAGAAGAAAAAATATTAGGTTTTATAAATAATGAGATGAAATTTCCGATGAAGCCTGAAGAAATTGCAATAATGCTTTCCGTTCCGGATGAAGACTTGTCGGAGTTTTATATGATTATAAAAGCACTAACGGAATCCTGTATGGTGATGACAACCAAGCGAGGAAAAATTGCGCCATTATCTGAATTTAAAATGGTTAATGGCAAATTTGTAAGTAATGAGCGAGGCTTTGGTTTCGTTGAAATAGAGGATGAAACAGACCTTTTCATCAGCGCTGAGAATGTAAATAGAGCTCTTTATGGCGATATTGTTTTGGCAAAAGTAGTAAAAGACGAAAGCGACGGAAGACGAGCAGAGGGCGAAATATTAAGAATCTTAAAACCTACAGAACAAAAAATTGTAGGAAGATTTGAGCGTGTTGGTGACAACGGATTTATTGTTCCTGTTTTTAAAAAGTTCAACAAGGATTTTTTTGTTCGCGCTAAAAACATAAATGGAGCAAAGGACAAAGATATGGTAGTAGCGAGCTTGACTGTACGCGGTGATGCCAACAAAAATCCTGAGGCAAAAATCACAGAAATTTTAGGAAATATATCTACACCCGGCGTTGATATTTTGTCGGTTTTGGAGAGTCAGAATATAAGATACGAGTTTTCTGATGATATAAAAGAATACGCAAAATCAATACCTACAAAAATTGAAGAAGAAATAATTTCAAAAAGACTTGATTTAAGAGATGAACAGATAATTACTATTGATGGTGATGATGCAAAAGACTTAGATGATGCAGTTTGTGTAAAAAAATTAGATAATGGAAATTATGAATTAGGTGTTCATATTGCAGATGTAAGTCATTATGTACAGGAAAAAAGTCTGTTGGATAAGGAGGCGTATTTAAGAGGTACCAGTATATATCTTGCTGACAGAGTGGTGCCGATGTTACCGGAGGAATTGTCAAACGGCATATGCAGTTTAAATGAAGGTGTTGACAGACTGACCTTAAGTGTTATCATGGAGATAGACCAAAATGGTAAAGTTAAGGACCATAAAATTACCGAGAGTATTATAAACTCTGCTGCTCGTATGACATATCGTGATGTTACTGCAATACTTGAAGGTGACAAAGAAAAACGGAAAAAATACGATTACCTGGTAGAGCAGATTGAAAAGATGAACGAGCTTAGAAAAATTTTAAACAGAAAACGAGAAGAAAGAGGCAGTATAAATTTTAATTTTGATGAAGCAAGAGTTATTTTGGATAAAGAGGGAAAGCCTGTTGATATAATAAAGCGTGAATCTGGTGTTTCAAATAACATAATTGAAGAGTTTATGCTGATTGCAAACGAAACAGTGGCGGAGCATTTCTTCTGGTTAAATGTACCGTTTATCTACAGGGTTCATGAAGAACCAGATGGTGAATCAATCAGAGAGTTTACAAAATTTATAGAGCCGTTTGGGTACAGAATAAAGCATTCAAACGGGAAAGTCCATCCTAAAGAGTTATCTGAGCTTATTAAAAAGCTAAATGGAAAGAAGGAAGAAATAATAATAAGCGGCGTTATGCTCAGGTCTTTGATGAAAGCAAAGTACAGTCATGAAAATTTGGGACATTTCGGGCTTTCGGCAAAATACTATTGCCATTTCACATCACCAATCAGAAGATACCCCGATCTTGCAATTCACAGAATAATTAAAAAAGTTCTTAGTTGCGGTCTTAACTGTGAGGACTTTAGTGAGTTTGCAAGAAAAGTTGCAAAAAAATCCAGCGAAAAAGAACTGGCAGCAATTGAGGCTGAAAGAACGGTTGAAGATATGAAAAAGGCCGAGTATATGAAAGAATATATTGGTGAAATATTTGACGCTACCATTTCAAATGTTACATCGTTTGGAGTATTTGCATCTTTAGAAAATACAGTAGAGGGATTTGTGAGATTTTCAGACTTTACTGATGATTACTATATTTATGAAGAAAGCAGACGACAAATAAGAGGAGAAAGAAGTGGAAAAATATATAAGCCGGGTGATTCTATAAAAGTTCAGGTGGTGCGTGCAGATAGCGAGTCAGGCAAAATTGACTTTATTTTATACAGAAATGATTCTTCTGAAGTAAAAAAACAATAAAACAAA
>JAZSQN010000133.1:0-6744 GCA_045537995.1 Congzhengia sp.
CGTTGCCCTCACAGGCTTCAAATCCCTCTCTACAAAAAAAGGATACCTACTAAAGTAGATATCCTTTTTCCTCCTGGCGGAGAGAGAGGGATTCGAACCCTCGAACGGGTATTAGCCGTTACACGATTTCCAATCGTGCGCCTTAGGCCAGCTCAGCCATCTCTCCAAACTGTTCAGTTTTGCTACAAGACGATATTATAGCATATAAATTCTGTCTTTGCAAGAGAAATTTTAAGAAAGTTTTTTTAAAAAACAACCAGAAGCCATATTATAAAATAAATGAGGAAAAAATTCCGTTTTAGAGCAAATTTTGGCGTAAATAGTATTTACTTTTTGAAAAAACAGTATTATAATATAATTAGGTATGTGTGCAACTTAGACTTTGTTGCAGACTTTATTACAATGATAAGGAAGATGCATATGAATTTAATGGGAATTGATGTTGGTACAACCTCTATAAAGGCGGCGTTGTTTAACGAAAAGTTAGAACAGCTCTACTCTGCAAACATTGACTATACGATAGAATCGCATAATGATATTGTAGAGTTTGATGGAGAGAAGTATTGGGAGCTTATTAAAGAGGAGCTTGACAGAATCTCCTTAGATATTGATGCTTTGGCAATAGATACGCAGTGTGAGACATTGATTTTAACGGACGAAGATGGCAACCCCGTAAGAAAGGCTATTGTATGGCTTGATAACCGTGCAGAAGAAGAGGCAAAAATTATAGAAGAACATTTTGGAAGAAAGCGCGTATATGAAGTAACAGGACAGCCTGAAATCACTGCCACATGGCCTGCGTGCAAGCTTTTGTGGGTAAAGCGCAACGAGCCTGAAATCTGGGCGAAAACCAAAAAAGTATTTTTGTTGGAAGATTACATTTTATATAAAATGACAGGCAAATTTGTTACTGAAAAGACTCTTCAATCATCGACTATTTATTTTGATATAAACAAGTCTTTGTGGTGGGAGGAAATGTTAGACTTTATCGGTGTAGATAAAGCGATGCTTCCTGAGCTTTTAGATAGCGGAAAATACATAGGTGATTATAACGGAATAAAAGTTGTAACGGGAGCTATGGACCAGGTATCAGGTGCTATTGGTGCCGGCGTTATAAAATCAGGGATAATAAGCGAAATGACAGGTACTACAATGGTAATATTCAGTCCCTGCGATACGGTTCCGCCATATGATGAAAAAAGCATCGTTCCGTGCCACTATAACTATGACGGAAAGTATTGTGTACTTTCATGGAGCCCGACTGCAGGTATGGCGCTTAAGTGGTTTAAGAATGTTCTTTGTGAGAATTTCTCATTTGAAGAGCTTGACAAATTGGCAGAAAATATTGCACCCGGCTGTGACGGTCTTACATTTTTGCCTTATCTTTGCGGCTCTACAATGCCAAAATATAATCCAAAAGCGCGTGGCAGTTTTACGGGTCTTACGCCTGAGCACACACGCGGGCATTTTGCAAGAAGCATTATGGAATCTGTTGCATGTATGTTAAAAAGCAACTTTGATTACTTGAATATTGATGCGCAGGAAATAAGAGCAATGGGCGGCGGAGCAAACAGTAGTTTGTGGTGCCAGATGAAAGCGGATATCACAGGAAAAACTCTTGTTACTCTAAAAAACAAAGAAACAGCATGTTTAGGTGCTGCGATTTTAGCAGGTGTTGGAACTGGGGTATTCAATTCCGTTGAAGAGGCGTGCAGTTCGGTTGCTGTAAATAAGGTTTATAAGCCAAGCGGAGCAGATTATTCTAAAGCGTATAAGCAATACATAGAAACAGATAATTTATTAAACAGATAAACATAAATAGGAGGAATTTAAAATGGCAAAGGCAGCGTTTATAGGATTTGGTGAGGTAAACACACCTAAAGAACTTATCGTGAAAAAATGTTCAGATGCGTTAGATGCTCTTAAAAAAGAGGGCGTAGATTGCATAAGCGTGTTCCCCGTAACAGATGATTATGAGGAAAAGGACATAAAAAAGGCAGTAGATGCATTAAAAGGACAGGAATTTGATTACCTTGTTGTTTGTATTGCAGGCTGGATTCCTACACATGCGGTTGTAAAAATCACAGAGCATTTCCGTGAAAAACCTATGGTTTTATGGGGACTTTGCGGTTGGATTGAAGACGGCAGAATAGTTACAACAGCAGACCAGGCAGGTACAACTGCAATAAGAAAGACATTTTATGATTTAGGATATACATTTAAGTATGTGTACGATATTATAGGACTTCCTACAAACTCAAAGAAGGTTGCACAATTCGGCACAGCTGCGTCTGCAGCAAATAAGCTTCGTCATGCTCGTGCGGGTATGGCAGGTTACCGTGATATGAACCTTTACGGAACACAGGTTGACGGACCTTCATTGAAGAGAGTTGTAGGCCCTGAAATTGAAACTTTTGAAATGCTTGAAATGGAGCAGCGTTATCAGAAGATTACAGACGAGCAAAAACAAGCTGTTATTGATAACTGCATTTCAAAATGGAAGTTCTTAAAGGAAGCTAAGCGTGAAGGTTTAGAAAAAGCGGCTGGCTACTATTTAGCAGTTAAAGAAATTTGTGACGAGCGCGGATATGACGCAATATCGTTAAAAGATGTTGATGGTATGAAAAAGCTCTTGGGATTCCCTCCTGCGCCTATCTTTATGCTCTTATCAGATGAGGCAAATTTATGCACAGTTCCTGAAAATGACGGTCTTGGCAGCATAACACAGCTTATGGTAAAATACGCAACAGGTCAGGCAGCAGCTTACCTTGAATTTTATGAATTCTTTGAAAACAGTGTAATTGCGGGTGTTCCTGATTATGTTCCTGCTGAAATTATAGACGGAGATGTAACTGTAATGCCTGCAGCATTCGGTGAGCTCTCAGAAGGTATTTTAAATGTAAGTAAGGTAAAAACAGGTGAGCTTACAATGTGCAGATTAACAACAATTGATGGTAAATATTATATGCACATGGTAAAAGGTGTCGGCAAAACACCTAACAAATGGGAAGAAGCTGGCTGGACACAGCCTGCACCACAGTTGCCAGGTCTTGAAATCGAGCTTTCAGATGTTCCTGCTTTTGCAGAAAATGTAATGTGTCAGCACTACATTATTTCATACGGCGATAATACAGGCGTTATTGAAGATTTATGTAAGATATTAGGTATTGGTATTATAAAATAATTTAAATTTGGGGGAAAATAAAAATGGGCAAAATACTTATCGGATGGGCAGAAGAAAGCCTTGTCCCTGACAAAAAAGTAAACCTCTACGGTCAGTTCTTCGAAAGAATTTCACAGTATGTAGAGTCAGAAATCACAGCAACTGCTATGGCTATAGAAGTAGACGGCGAGCAGGCGATTATGGTTTCTGCAGACCTTGTAAGCTTAAGTGATGGCCAGTTTGATTATGTAAGACAGAAGGTAGCAAAGCTTAACAGCGAAATTGATGTAAGAAAAATAATGATTGGCACAACACACACTCATACCTCTATTGGTATGGGTCAGCCTCAAAACGCACGGTCAGTAGCAAGTATAGCTAATGCAAGACTGATATTAGAGGAGTTTCTTCCGGAAGGAAAAAGCTATGTGGATAAAGTTACAGCAGATGACAGCGTAATCACACCTGAAGAAGCGTTGGAATTCGGCACAGACAGAATTGCTAAAGCTATAGTAGATGCGTGGAACAACAGAAAAGAGGCTCTTTACACAAATGAATTCGGAAGAGCAGTTGTTGGTATGTGCCGCCGTGCTACATACGATGACGGTAGCGCACAGATGTGGGGAGACACAAATACTGCAAACTTCGTTGCCTTAGAAGGTGGTAATGATTCAGGTGTTGAGCTTATTTACACATTTGATACAGATAAAAAACTCACAGGTGTAGTTGCAAATATTGCCTGCCCTGCTCAGATTTTAGAGCAGAGAAGCTTTATTTCTGCGGATTTCTGGGGCAGAGCAAAAGCTATTGTTCGTGAAAAATTAGGAAAAGATGTACACCTTTTAGGACTTTGCGGTGCTGGCGGAGACCAGTGCCCCAGAGATTTAATTCGTTGGGTGGAGCCTGAAACACCTATTGATGACCCCAATGTTAATAGGCCCAATGTAATAGAGCACAAGGCAGACCCGTCAATGTATGATATAAGCGGTTGTAACAGAGTAGGTAAGAGAATCGCCAACGAAATCGTTTCTGTTTTTGAAGAAATCACAGACTTAAAGGATGAAGCAGTTTTTTACCACAAGGTAATAGACATGGATTTACCGTTCCGTAAGGCTACAATTTCTGAATATGAAAATGCAATAAGAGAAATCAAATATTACATCGAAGACCACAAGGATAAGGAAAAGTTTACATTTGAGGACAATGCACGCTTGCATGTACATTCAGGTACAATCGCAAGATACCGTGAACAGCAGTTTAAGGAAATTCACACAATTGAAACTCATGTTATTCGATTTGGCGATGTGGCGTTTTCTACAAACCCCTTTGAGCTTTTCTTAGACTTTGGTAACAGAATAAAGGCAAGAAGCGCAGCTAAACAGACATTTATCGTTCAGCTTTGCTGTGGTTCAAGCGGTTATCTTCCCACCAAAAAGGCAGAAGAAGGCGGCCATTACAGTGCATACATTACAAGTGGTAAAGTAGGTCATGAGGGCGGCGACATATTTACAAGAGAAACAATAAAAGAAATAAACAAAATGTGGGATAAATAATCATGATAACAAAAAGGCTGAAGAATTATCTTCAGTCTTTTTTGTATTTTACGCTCCGCGCCCTCTCAGGGTTCGAGTCCCTTTGAATAAAATTAAAAAAGACATACCCAAAGGTATATCTCTTTTAATGGAATTTACGCCTAATTTTAATACAATAATTCTAAGCGGTGCATTTGCCCTCAAAGAAAAGTTTCAATGTGAAACTTTTCTTTTTTAATTTCGAAGAATTTATCGGAGGAAAATTGAAATTTTTCTCGTCCTATTGACATTTACATAAAATCTTGGTATGATTATTCATACTAATTATACTGAAGGAGAGATAACTATGAATATACCTGAAGGAAAATTTGCATGGATGGTCAAAATCGGGGAAAAGGGACAGTTTGTTATTCCCAAAGAAGCAAGAGAGATGTTTGACCTGCAACCGGGCGATGAAATTTTAGTTCTTGGTGATAATGAAAGAGGAATTGCAATTCTTCCTAAAGTAAAGCAACAAGATTTTGTTAAACAAATTTTCAGTGAAATAGAAGAATGAAATCAGGTGAAGTAATATGAGCAAAATTGTTTTCTTTTGTATCCCTGCACACGGGCATACTAATCCCACTTTGGGTGTTGTTCGGGAATTAGTTTCTCGCGGGCACAAGATTTGGTATTATTCATATAACATTATGCGTGAAAAAATCGAGTCGGCAGGTGCAACATTTATATCCTGTGACGATTATGATACGGAGCAGAAACTAAATGCCAAAGACGCAACCCGTGTTGGAAAAGATTTGGCGTTCTCTACAAAGATATTAGTAGATACCACATTGGCTCTTGATGACAAGGTTTGCAAAGAGATGGCAGAGCTTAAGC
The DNA here is from genome assembly GCA_045537995.1 of Congzhengia sp. Classification (GTDB taxonomy): domain Bacteria; phylum Bacillota; class Clostridia; order UBA1381; family UBA9506; genus Congzhengia. Next base: position 5,569 of record JAZSQN010000133.1, read on the forward strand.
CTGACTTAATTGTTGCAGATTCTATGGCGTTATGGGGAAAAGCGGTTGCACTGAAGCTTGGTATTCCTTTTGTTTCTTCAACTACAACCTTTGCTTTTAATCAGCATTCGGCAAAGGTTATGAAACAAGGCATTGGTGATTTGATTAAGATGATATTTTCAATGTCGAAAACTACTAAACAAATTAAACGGTTACAGAGCAAAGGATATCCTGTTAAAAATATTCTTGATATTATCGGTAATGACGATAACACCCATACGATTGTGTATACCTCTCCTGAATTTCAGCCTTGTGCTGAGACTTTTTCCGACAAATATGTATTTGTCGGACCTTCTATTCGGTCTGCTACCGAAATAATTGAAAAAAAGAAAGATAAGCTGATTTATATATCAATGGGAACCGTCAATAATGACATGATGCCTTTTTACAAAACTTGTATATCTGCTTTAGCAGATACAGATTATCAAGTGATTATGTCTGTTGGTAATTTGGTGTCTATCGAGGACTTTGGAGAATTGCCTGAAAATATATCGGTTTATTCACATGTTGACCAGATTGCAGTTCTAAAAAAAGCGGATGTCTTTGTATCACACTGCGGAATGAACAGCGTCAGTGAAAGTTTATATTTTGAAGTTCCACTCGTTATGCTACCACAAACATCAGAGCAAAAAGGTGTTGCCGAGAGAGTATCTCAGCTTGGTGCCGGTATAAAAGTTGATAAATTGGACGGGGTTTCCGTTATGACTGCGATAAATAAAATTTTAAGCGTTGACACCTATAAGCAAAATGCCAAGAAAATTGCTGAAGGATTTAAAAACTCTTCGGGCGCAAAAGGCGCAGCAGACAAAATTATACAGGTTTGCAATGACATTAAACTTTAATTTGTAGTGGAGAATTAAGCAATGAAAATTTACGATATTTCACAAGAAGTTTTTAGTTGTAAAGTGTATCCCGACGACCCAACACCAGAGAAAAAGATGCTAAAATCAATGGAAAAAGGTGAAGTATATAATTTGACGGCATTTAATATGTGCGCACACAACGGTACGCATATAGATGCACCATGTCATTTTATTAAAGATGGAAAAACTGTGGACGAGATATGCTTAGAGGCATTTGTGGGAATGGCGTATGTGGCAGAACATTATGGGATTGTCACTGGCGACGATGCTGTAG
>JAZSQN010000152.1:0-6832 GCA_045537995.1 Congzhengia sp.
ACATGGCTACGATCCGACTTAACTACTTTCTTTTTAAAATTTTAACCTTATCTCCGTTTTTTAACAGAGTAGAGTTAGCATCATCTGTATCAATATGCATCTCGCATCTAAAGTCATCGCGCACTCGAACTTGAACATCATAAAATCTTGTCGGTTTGATTCCTTCGACAATAACATCTACATATTCATTGTCCGATATGTTGTTTGCTGCGGCGTATTCGGGATCTAAGTGGATATGACGGTTGGCAATAATAACACCCTCATTAAGATAAACAGAACCACACGGACCGACAAGAACTAACCTTTCAGAATCTTTGATCTGACCTGAGGGACGAACAGGAGGACTAACCTTTAAAATAAAGGTATCCGTTTTTGAAATTTCAACCTGAGTATCCTTTCTTACAGGTCCTAATACTCTTACTTTTTCAATAGATTTTAAGGAAGGACCTACCAAAGTTACAAATTGGTCAGATGCAAATTCTCTGCCCATAAGAGTCTTTTTCTTTGTTAGCTCAAAACCTTTTCCAAATAAGATATCTAAATCTTTTCTGGATAAATGAACATGTCTTTGAGAAACGCCAATTGTAACAGTATCTTTATTTGATTCGAATTCAATAACAGCTTTTTTTACCGCCTCTGCTATTTCTTTTATATCGTACATAATAAATACACTCGCTTTATGTTAAAATTATACTTCAATATCAAAAAATTTAATTATTTCATTATGAGGACGAGCAATGATTGCTTTGCCAAATATATCCCCAATAGCTTTTGCGGCGTTTTCGCCTGCTTCAACAGCAGCTTTTACCGCTGATACATTACCTTTTATTATGAAAGTAACAAGTCTTCCACCAAGTCTTTTTTCACTATGTATGAGGTGTACATTTGCAGCTTTAAGCATAGCATCAGCACCCTCAATAGCTGCAACAAGTCCTTGCACTTCTAAAAGACCGATAGCTTCATTATTATTCTTTGGTAAAGCTACATCTACACCCAAAAAGCTTTTTGGGAGTTTTTTATTATACTTATCCTTATTTACATCCATAAGATAAGCCATCTTTTCAACGCCAACACCGGGATTTGGAATAACATGTGAAACGATATATTTGCCTTCAGCTTTTGCATATTCTATCCCTGCTTCTACAGCGGCTCTTACTGCAGCTACCTCGCCTTCAAATTTTACAACCATAACTAGTGGAGCAGGAACATCCGGACTGATAGGTCTGTTTCTGTCAAAAGCTATGACTTTTACATCAGATGTTTTTGCAACCAAATCGGCTACGCAAACAGCAGTTGTAAAACTATATACTTCAACTAATCCTAATGCGTTCATAAAATCCATCCTTTATTTGGAATTATACTATACGAAGACCGTCAACCATAACGCATCTTCTGGCTCTTGTAAATGAATGAGCAGCAGTTAAACCTTCACCTGTAGGACCTGCGATTGTAAATGTCGTATATCCTTCGCCACCTGCACCAATACCCGCATATGAAGGAGCATTCTTAACAAAAATTGTTGTTTCAACAGCTTTTGCAAACGCTGTTAAATTATCAATGTTTTTTGAATGAATATGAGCTGTATGACGATTGCCGTGTTCAGCTCTAACTGCCATTTTAATAGCTTCCTGGATATTATTAACGCGAACAATAGGAAGAATAGGCATCATCATTTCGACTTGTACAAATGGATGTAATTCATCTGTTTCACAAATAATGAGTCTTGGATCAGCATTAATACCAAGTTCTTTTAAGAAGAGCCCAGCATCCTTACCAACCCATTTTTTATTAATAGAATATTTGCCGTCTTTTTGAACCAATGCGATATCTTTCAATCTTTCAGCCTGTTCAGCATTTAAGAGATAAGCGCCATTATCTGTCATATTGCGAATAAGTTCATCAGCAATATTAGCAAAAGCAAAACATTCTTTTTCAGCAATACACGGAAGATTATTATCAAAACTTGCCCCTGCAATAATATCTTTTGCAGCTTTTGCGATGTCTGCAGTATCATCAACTATAACAGGAGGGTTACCCGCACCTGCGCCTATTGCTTTTTTACCGGAGGAGAGAAGTGTTCTAACAACACCTGGACCACCTGTTGCAACTAACATTCTTACAATAGGTGAAGTCATCATTTCTTTAGATGTCTCCATTGTAGGTTTATATACTGATACTACTAAGTTTTCTGGACCACCGGCTTCAACAATTGCACGGTTAACAAGGTCAACTGCGTAGTTTGCAACTTTACATGCGTTAGGATGTGGGTTAAATACAACACCATTGCCACCTGCGATCATGCCTATAGAGTTACAGATAACAGTTTCACTGGGATTTGTAGAAGGTGTAATACTTCCTATAACACCGTAAGGAGCCATTTCAACAAGTGTAAGGCCGTCGTCGCCAGTCATAGCCTTTGTTGTAAGGTCTTCTGTACCAGGTGTTTTATTTGCAACGAGCTGATGTTTGATGATTTTATCAGAAACTCTTCCCATTCCTGTTTCTTCAACACCAAGTTTTGCCATTGTTTCAGCTTCTAAAAGTGTAAGTTTTCTTATATTTTCAATCATTTTTTCGCGTTGTTCAACGGTATATGATTTATAGAAAAGATATGCTTCCTGAACAGCAGATAAAGCATCAGACATATTTGTGAATACGCCTTTTAATTTTCTGTCACCTGTAGGTTCAGCATCTTCTAAATTTTTAATTACTTTTTGAACAATCTGATTGATGTAATTTTCATTCAATTCCATGATAGCGCCTCCGTATATTTTGTATCAGTATTTCAAAGAAAAATTTAACTTAGATAAGTGTCTGCCAAAGTTTTTCGTCAGGTTTTGCAATGATAGAACTGTCAAGGAAAAATCCGCTGTCTTCCATCTGGCTGCGGGTTCTTTCAATTGCCGCTGTGACAGAAGCAACACTGCCGGTAATAAACATGTATGATTTACCGCACATACCTTTTGCTATTCTTAATTCTATTAAATCAACAGCAGCAGTTTTAGCAGCGGTATCTGCAGCCACGATAATGGAGGCAGCAGAATAAGTTTCTAAAATACCTAGTGCATCTACATTACCTAAATTTGTTGCTCCGTATATAGCTGAGAAAATTGATTCGTGCGGATTACCAAGCACAAAACTGTCAATAAGACCATCTTCATACAGTGCTTTTGAAGCATCAACTGCTGCGCGCACTGCAGATAATTCACCGGAAATTATAACAATATATTTACCGGGACAAACTGTTTGAGCCTCTAATATTTCAACATCGGCCGTTTTAACCATTGTATCTGCTGCCACAACACCAGTTGAGACAGTTTGATACTCAATCATACCGATAGCTTTACTCACTATACATCTTCCTTTCGAGATTATTTGCAATTAATTAAAATAAAATGTTCGTTTGCATCAACAACAACACCGTTAACAGGTGAGTGTAACGGTAAACCTAAACTCTTTTCATCAACATCCGCTACTACCTGTCCCTGCAAAACTTTATCTCCTGATTTAACAACTGGCTTTAAAGGTGCCCCGATATTTTGATTTAGAGACAAGCGAATTTTTTTGGTAACAATCTCATCATCAGTTATTGGAGCAGGGCTGTTATACTTTGAAAGACCAAGTCTTGCTGTTAGTCTGGAAATTGGAACAAGCTTCATTTTACGATTTTTATTTACAACAGGATCTTTAAGAATTTCAGGCATGCTAACGCCATTTTTTCTTAAACCTGTTTTGTATTCAGTAATCAATGTTCTAGGTGATAATCCCTGAGGACATGAATACATTTCGCATATTCCGCATCCGGAACAGAAAAAAGTATTTAAAAAAGGTGATAAATCCTTTGTAATACCACTTGTTGCAGTCCTCATGAACGCATGTGGTTCAATTGGATGTCCAAGTAGATTTCTTGAACATGTAACCGTACATGATCTACATTGGCAACACGAAGCCATTGCGCGCTTTAGACTTAAGGAAATACGCGTCTTTTTCTTTTCTACAACCTGATGATTGGTTGGTAAGATTAAAAGAGCAGTAGTAGTCTTGGTTACAGTATCAAAATCCTGAGCTAATTTACCCATCATAGGACCACCGGAAATTATAGCATATTCATCCAAAGTGGAACCACCTGCAAAATCGATGAGTTCCTTGTAGGTGATACCCAAAGGAGCTTTAACCGTAACAGGTTTGTTTACAGCACCTGTGATTGTTACATAAGAGTGTGTAACCGGTTTATCATTTGTCAATGCGTTGTATATATTTAGAACAGTTTCAACATTAAAAACTGTAACACCGACAGAGATAGGTAATTTTCCCGGAGGAACGATTCTTCCTGTGGCTTCGTATATTGTAACCACTTCGTCACCAGCAGGGTATACCTCAGGTAAATAAGAAACACTAAAATTATTAAATTTATCTAAAACAGAATTGACTGCATTGATTGCATCTTTATATGTCTTTTTAAGTGCTATTATTACATTATCAGCACCAGTAGCTTCTTTGATTATATTTAATGCAGACAGAATTTCATACGCATATTCAGCAAGAACCTGTCTGTGAAGCTTTAAAAGGGGTTCGCATTCAGCGCAATTTAGTATAATGGTATCGGCAGCATCACTTAGCTTAGCGTAAGTAGGGAAACCTGCGCCGCCGGCACCGGCAACACCAGCACTGCGTAATTTAAGTTTTAATTCATTAAGGTTCATTTTATCACAACTCCAGTTCAGAACCATTGTCAACAATACCTACAATAGCAGCATCTACAGGCGAATTATCAAGATTACATCCAACACGAGCTGCGCTGCCTTGAGCAACAACAACAACTTCACCTATACCTGCACCAACATTATCAATTGCAATAATTTTTGATTTACATTTATCAATTGATTCAAAAATCTCTACAACTAAAAGCTTTTGTCCTTGTAATTTTTCGTTTTTTCGTGTCGAGACAATATTTCCTGTTACTTTTCCGATGATCATAATTTACACCATTCCTTAAAATTTAATTGGAATTTTAAAAGATTATCTTGCGTCGAAAGTTATACTTTCGACGCAAAGCATAACCTTTTGGAAAAGATTTATTATTTAATAGCTGGTAAAATCTTTTCAACATCGTTGTGAGGTCTGGGAATAACATGTGTAGCAACGAGTTCGCCGAGTTTTGCAGCGTTTGAAGAACCAACTTCAACAGCAGACTTTACAGCGCCTACATCACCGCGAACCATAACGCTAACGAGACCAGAACCGGTTTTTTCTGTTCCTACTAAAACAACATTTGCTGCTTTGAGCATAGAATCTGCAGCCTCGATTGCTGCAACTAAACCTCTTGTTTCTACCATACCTAATGCTTCCTGTGACATTTTAATTTCTCCCTTCAAATTTTCATTTTTAATAATATTTAAATTTTCATTTACTGACACTGTGTCGTTAGTCTTTTTAGGTGCGCTCTTTTTAGCACCAGTAGATGATGCACTTTTTGCTGGCGTACTTTTTTTTGCTGAAGTAGCAGCAGTGCTTTTTTTCTTTTCAGCCATTTAAACTCACCTCAAATTATTAGAGTGTAGGCAAAATAGATTCAACATCTGAATGAGGTCTGGGGATAACATGAACTGCAACAAGTTCACCGAGTTTTGCAGCACATTCTGCGCCAACCTCTGTAGCAGCTTTAACAGCACCTACATCACCGCGAACCATAACACTTACTAAACCAGAACCGATTTTTTCTGTGCCGATAAGTACAACTTCAGCTGCTTTAACCATTGCATCAGCTGCTTCAACTGCTGCTGTTAAGCCTCTTGTCTCGATCATTCCTAATGCTTCTTTAGCCATTTTTCAATTCCTCCTGATATTATTGTTCGTTAATAATTACCACTTTCAAACCTTCCATCTTAAGGTTTGTTTCGTGTGCTTCGTTTATCTGTGAGAGCGGGAAACGGTGTGTGATAAGTTTTTCTATCGGCAATCCGATTCCTTTAGCTCGTTTTAAGAAATCAAATGTGGTAGCGTAATCACGGAGTGTGTATACCCATGAGCCAACTGTTGTGATTTCCTTTGAACAAATGTCAAAGTGTGGGTTGATTGTAGCATCTCCACCGTTGATGAAGAAACCAAGTTCACAAAGACCGCCACCGCGTCTAATAAATTTATAGATATTAGCGTGTGCAACAGGTGAACCAGTACACTGGAAAGCAAAGTCTGCCAAGTGTCCGCCAAATGCGTTCTCAACTGCTTTAGTTAATTCCTCAATACCTTTATGGTTTTTAAAGTTAACAGACTTTGTAGCACCCATTTCAGCAGCAAAAGCTAAACGCTTATCTTCGCCATCTACTGCAACAATGTTTTCTACACCCATTGTTCTTAAAATTGCAATACATAAAAGACCGATAGGTCCACAACCCTGAATAACAACCCTGCTGTTAAATCTTAATGTACCAACAGTTTTTGCTCTTTCTACTGCGTGAATTAAAACTGCAGCAGGCTCAATTAAGAGACGAAGATCTAAACTTAAGTCACTTACATTAAATACTGTTGAACCGCCGCGAATTACCATGTAATCAGCAAACCAGCCATTTAAGTGTATGTCATCATCGGGTAACAAGCCGTAAACTTCTGCGCCATCGCCAACATTCTGCTTATTAAGGTCGTACATTGTGATATCTGGAGAATCCTTGAAAATCATACATGTAACAACCTTATCACCAACAGCTAAAGGCTTACCTGCGCTGTCAACCTTAACATTTTTACCCATTTTAACGATTTCACCTGAACCCTCATGTCCTAAAACAACAGGGATAAGACCGAATGGGTCTCTTTTAAATTCGTGAGCATCTGTTCC
>JAZSQN010000136.1:0-5455 GCA_045537995.1 Congzhengia sp.
AGGTAAAATTTTAGTATCACACTTGCAAAGACGCCTGAAGGTAGGATTTTCACGAGCATCTCGTATGATAGACCAAATGCAAGAGCGTGGAATCGTCAGCCCTCCTGACGGCAGTAAACCCCGTGAAGTATTAATAACAAAAGAGGATTTCTTAGAAATGTCCTTACAGTAAGGAATTTTAGTATGATATATTCTGACAAAGGGTTTTTACCCGTTTCAAAAGAGGATATGGATTATCTCGGTTGGGATGAGCTTGACTTTTTGTACATTTGCGGAGACGCATATGTTGACCATCCAAGTTTCGGTCACGCTATTATTTCGCGTGTTTTGACAGCCGAAGGCTACCGCGTGGGAATAATACCCCAGCCTGATATTTCTTCTAAAAAATCAATAACTGTTATGGGAACTCCTAAGCTTGGCATTTTAATCAGTGCCGGAAATATGGATTCTATGGTGAATTACTATACAGTTTCAAAGAAAAGAAGGTCCTGCGACTCTTATTCTCCCGAAGGTAAGATGGGACTTCGTCCTGACAGAGCAACTATATCATATGCAAACCTTGCAAGACGCACCTTCGGAAAAATACCGATTTTAATCGGCGGTATTGAAGCTAGTCTGAGGAGATTTGCCCATTATGATTACTGGCAGGACAGTGTTCGCCGTTCAATTTTAGAAGATTCGGGCGCCGACATTTTGATGTACGGCATGGGAGAACGCTCTATCGTAGAAATCGCGCGCGCCTTAAACAGCGGAACAGATATTAAAGATATACGCCATGTAAGAGGAACCTGTTATATGGCAAAGGATTTGGAAAAGGTAAAAAAATATATTGAAATACCTTCCTATTCTGATGTGTCAAATGATAAATACAGTTATGCTTTGGCCCATAAAATCCAGCACGAAGAACAAGACCCCATACGCGGAAAAACCGTAGTACAAAAGCATGGTGACAGGTACTTAGTACAGCTTCCGCCTGCTCTACCTCTTTCGCAAAAGGAGCTTGATAAAACCTATGAGCTTCCCTATACTCGCGCTTGTCATCCAATGTATGACGGGAAAATTCCTGCAATAGAAGAGGTTCAGTTTAGTCTTACCTCTGTTCGCGGATGCTTTGGCGCATGTAATTTCTGTGCACTTACCTTTCATCAGGGAAGAATAGTGCAGTCAAGAAGCAATGCATCTGTTTTAAAAGAGGCTGATACTTTAATTGCTATGCCCGATTTTAAAGGTTACATTCACGATGTAGGCGGACCTACCGCGAACTTTAAACATGTATCGTGCGAAAAACAGCTAAAGTGCGGAACTTGTAAAGAAAGGCAGTGTCTTTTCCCTACACCGTGCAAAAACATAGATGCAGACCACAGTGAATATTTAGACTTACTTCGCAACCTCCGTAAAAAAGAGGGTGTTAAAAAAGTTTTTGTACGCTCAGGGATAAGATTTGATTATCTTTTGTGCGACAAAACTGATGAGTTTTTTGAAGAACTTGTAAAGTATCATGTGAGCGGTCAGCTAAAAGTAGCACCAGAGCATGTTTCACCCAATGTTTTAAAGCATATGGGCAAACCGCCTCGTAAGGTCTATGATAATTTTTGTGAAAAGTTCTATAATATAACTAAAAGAATAGGAAAAGAACAATATTTAGTCCCCTACCTTATGTCAAGTCATCCGGGAAGTACACTAACTGATGCTTTAGAGCTTGCCCTTTATTTACACCAGCATAAGCTCAATCCCCAGCAGGTGCAAGACTTCTACCCCACACCAGGAACTACATCAACCTGTATGTTCTACACAGGACTTGACCCTAAAACATTAAAACCTGTTTATGTTGCTAAAACTTCAGAAGAAAAAGCGATGCAAAGAGCACTCTTGCAATATAAAAACCCGTCTAACTATCATTTAGTAATTGCAGCTTTAAAAAAGTTAGGCCGGGAAGATTTAATAGGTTTTGGCAACGAATGTTTGATAAAACCAAAATACAGCGGAGGTAATAAAAATGTCAGCAAAAATCTTAGACGGCAAGAAACTGTCCGAACAGATAAAAGACCAGCTAAAAACAGAAGTAGAAATTCTAAAAGCAGAAGGAATAAAACCGTGTCTGGCAGTAATAATCGTAGGAGATGACCCCGCATCTAAAATATATGTAAAAAACAAAAAACTCGCCTGCAGCTATTGCGGCATCGAATCGTTAGAATACGCACTTCCCCACAATACAACGCAGGAAGAACTTTTAACACTTATTAAAAAGCTTAACTCTGATAACAATGTCAGCGGGATTTTGTGTCAGCTTCCTCTGCCTAAAGGACTTGATGAAGAAGCAGTTATAAATGCAATTGCACCTGAAAAAGATGTTGACGCATTTCATCCTATAAATGTGGGTAAAATAATGGTTGGAAATTTTGATTTTTTACCTTGTACTCCCGCAGGTGTTATGGAGCTGATTAAGCTTTCAGGAATCGAAGTATCAGGTAAAAAATGTGTAGTTGTAGGAAGAAGTAACATTGTAGGAAAACCAATGTCTATGCTTCTTTTGCACAAAAACGGTACTGTCACAGTATGCCACTCTAAAACATCTGATTTGGCATCTGAAGTAAAGGCTGCTGATATAGTCGTTGCTGCAGTAGGTGTTCCTGAACTAATAAAGGGAGATATGATAAAACACGGCGCTGTGGTCATCGATGTTGGTATGAACAGATTGCCTGACGGAAAATTAACAGGTGATGTGGACTTTTTAGCTTGTAAAGAAGTTGCATCCGCTATCACTCCGGTTCCAGGCGGAGTTGGTCCTATGACTATTGCAATGCTTATGAAAAATACTGTAAAAGCGTCACTCTTAAATAAAACAGGTAAACAGGAGGGCTAGTATGCCTGATATTTTAATTGATGTTTCAAATATTAATGTAGGTCGCCTTTTCGGCGACTTTGACATGAATCTAAAGTTAATAGAAAAAGAACTTGGAGTAAATATCTTTTCACGCGGAGGTTCAATTAAAGTAACAGGAGATTTAGGTGCGGTTGCTTTGTCCGAGCGTGTAATAAAAATATTGTGTGATGAAGTTGCACGGGGTGAAACTCTCTCCGAACAAAAAATTATATACGCAATTTCTTTGGCATCTGAAGGGGATGAAAAAAAACTTCACGATGCAACGAACAGTGATTGCGTTTGTGTAACATCTAAGGGAAAACCTATAAAGAGTAAAACCTTAGGTCAGAAAAAATATATCGAGGAAATGAACAACAATTCCATAGTTTTCGGAATTGGTCCTGCAGGTACGGGTAAAACATATCTCGCTGTCGCAAAAGCTGTGACGGCATTCAGAAAAAAAGAGGTTTCCAGAATTATTATAACCCGCCCTGCTGTTGAGGCAGGAGAAAAATTGGGCTTTTTACCGGGCGATTTGCAAAATAAAGTCGACCCCTATCTTCGCCCGCTATATGACGCGCTATATGATATGATTGGAATTGAATCATACAACAATTATGTCGAAAAGGGAGCTATTGAAGTTGCGCCTTTGGCATACATGCGCGGAAGAACCTTAGACAACGCATATATAATTTTAGACGAAGCACAAAATACAACGCCTGAACAAATGAAAATGTTTTTAACCCGTATTGGCTTTGGTTCAAAGGCTATTATAACAGGCGACATCACACAGATAGACCTTCCTGACGGTAAGCGTTCCGGTCTTGTTGAAGCTATGAAAATTTTATCGGGAATAGATGATATTGCATTTTGCAGTTTTTCTCACAAAGATGTTGTGCGACATCCGTTAGTTATGAAAATTATTCAGGCTTACGAAAAACACGATAAAAAAAATTCAGAATCACGCAAAAACCGTAACTATACGAAAGGCGGAAGACAATAATGCTTTCACTCATTTGGGAAAACGAACAGACAAATGTTAAAATAGACAATGAATTGTTAGACTCAATAATTCGCTCCATCGAAAAAACTTTAGAATGTGAAGATTTTTTAGATGATGCGGAAATAAGTCTTATATTTACAGATAATGAGGGTATAAAAAGTCTTAACCGTGACACTCGCGGAAAAGACTCAGTAACTGATGTTTTATCGTTCCCGATGTTAGAACAAGACGACGACGGAACACTTATTATCTATGACGAGGACATTTTAAACGGCAAAGTTTTATTGGGAGATATTGTAATCTGTGCCGAGCGTGCAGTAAAACAGGCAGAAGAATACGGACATAGTATAATGCGCGAAATGTGTTTTTTGGCAGTTCATTCAGTTCTTCATCTATTGGGCTATGACCACGAACGCTCAAAAGAAGAAGAAAAAATTCAATTTGCAAAACAGGAAGAAATTCTTGATTCTTTAAATATTACAAGGTAACAGGAGGAAGTTCTATTGAATACGAAAAAATTCTATTTTTTACCTTTTTTAGATAATCTAATATCTGTTTTAATAACTTTCTTATTCCTCCTTATATTTGGCAATTGGTTTTCAAACCGAGCATTTAATACAATAGCAACAATGTTTTTTATTCTAATTGCCGGAGGACGCATTTATTCCCGTATGTGGAAACTTAGCAGCAAGAACACTTTAAGAGGATACGGACTTGATATTTTATCATCCGTAAAATTCATTCTCCCTCTTGTAGTTTTTGACATAATTATAATTACTTTTTACTGTCTGTGCGAAACAGGTATTATTCCGTTACAGGATATTATTGTAAAAACATACTATGAATTTCCGGAAAATCTCGCCAGAGTTAAAGTTCAGGTTTCGTTATTTGAATACATAGGACTTTTTATTAAATTCTGGTTTATCTATTTGGCAGGAATAATGCAAAATGGTTTTGTTTTATTTATAGCTCCCGTTATTGCCTTTCTTTCATCATTTTTAGGCTTTTATATGGGCTCAAAGGATAATCAGATTTTAGAGCATCTCTACAATCTTACAGAAAAAGCAAAGAAAAAATTTAATGAATAGAGGTACTTATATGAAATACATAATTTTTCTATGTGACGGTATGGCGGATTACCATTGCGAAAGTCTTGACGAAAAAACGCCTTTAAGCGTTGCTTTTAAACCAAATATGGATGAACTGTGCCATCAAGGTGAATTGGGATTAGTTAAAACAGTCAGCGAAAAAATGTCACCGGGAAGCGATGTCGCAAATCTAAGTGTTATGGGATATGATCCCGATGTTTATTACACCGGTCGTTCTCCGCTTGAGGCACTTTCAATCGGTGTTCCTCTGCACGATAAAGATGTTACATTCAGAGCAAATATCGTAACATTATCAGATGAAAATAACTACGCAGATAAGACTATGCTTGATTATTCTGCAGGAGAAATTTCGAGTGACGAAGCTCATCAACTTATAAACTACTTAAAAGAAAATATGGAGTTTGATAGTTATATTTCACTTTATGCAGGCACAAGTTATCGTCATTTACTTGTCTGGGATGGCGGTTCTACAGATGTTTC
>JAZSQN010000009.1:0-30293 GCA_045537995.1 Congzhengia sp.
ATTAAACCTTTAGGACCTAACACCTTACCTAAACGACCAACAACGCCCATCATATCGGGTGTTGCAACAACAACATCGTAATCAAACCAACCATCGTTCTGGATTTTAGGAATAAGCTCTTCGCCGCCGAAAAAGTCTGCGCCTGCAGCTTCTGCTTCAGCTAACTTATCGCCTTTAGCAAATACTAAAACACGAGCTGTTTTACCTGTACCGTGTGGAAGAACAATCGCACCACGAACCTGCTGGTCAGCGTGTCTTGAGTCAACGCCTAATTTAACATGAACTTCAACTGTTTCATCAAATTTTGCCTTTGAAGCTTTAATAACTAAATCTAAAGCTTCTTCAGGGTCATAAAGCTTTGCTCTGTCTACGAGCTTTGCGCTTTCCTGATAGTTTTTACCTCTAAACATTATTTTTTCCTCCTTCTGTGGTCAAACAAGCGGCCTTGCCACTCTCCCACTTAATTAAAAAAACCGAAATTAGTCTTCTACTACGATACCCATGCTTCTTGCAGTACCTGCAATCATGCTCATAGCGGCATCTAAAGACGCTGCATTTAAGTCGGGCATTTTTGTTTCAGCGATCTGTTTGATATCGTCTTTTGAAACTGTAGCAACCTTTGTTTTGTTAGGTACGCCTGAACCTTTTTCGATTTTAGCAGCTTTCTTTAAAAGAACTGCTGCTGGGGGAGTTTTTGTAATGAAAGAGAAAGATCTATCAGCGTATACTGTAATAACAACAGGAATAATTAAACCTGCGTCTTTAGCTGTCTTTTCATTAAACTCCTTTGTGAACTGAACGATGTTAACACCATGCTGACCTAAAGCAGGACCAACCGGGGGAGCCGGTGTAGCTTTACCTGCAGGAATCTGAAGCTTGATGTAACCTGCGATTTTCTGTGCCATTATCGTGCACCTCCTTAATAAAAATGTGGTAATGGCGAACGAAGACCCTCTTCGTCCTCCCACACGCAGAAAAACTGCGCAACAACGGGATAAATCCCATATATCTAAGCAAAATGCTTAAAAACTAGTTTAAAACTTCTATCTGTGAAAAGTCAAGTTCAACAGGCGTTTCTCTGCCGAACATAGAAACAATAACTCTTGCGGATTGTTTTTCTGTGTTGATTTCATCTACAACACCAACAAAATCCGAAAAAGCACCGCCTGTAACTCGTACAGACGAACCGACAGAAAAATTCACTTCAACAGTTCTTCTTTCGATGCCCATTGCATGAACTTCTTCTTCGGTTAAAGGAACCGGCTTTGAACCGGGACCAACGAAACCTGTAACACCGCGTGTGTTTCTTATTACATACCAGGTATCATCCGTCATAACCATTTTCACAATTACATAACCGGGAAGAAGCTTTCTTGAAACTATCTTCTGTTCGGTGCCTTTTTGTTCAACAACCTCTTCCATAGGAACCTTAATCTCCAAAATTTTATCATGAAGATTGCGATTTTCTATAGTTTTTTCGAGGTCTGTCTGAACTTTCTTTTCATATCCTGAAAAAGTATGAACAACATACCATTTAGCTTCAGCCATATCTCTTTAAAGAAGCAAAGCCTCTTTTTGCCTCCTTTTTTTGTTAATTAAATCTGTTTACTTATTTAATAAAGGAAAGCAAATAAGTAAATATGAAGTCAACAACAGCAATAAACAAAGCGAGGATTACCATAAATGCGATAACAACGCCTGTGTTGTTTCTAACCTGTTTAAAGCTGGGCCATGAAATCTTTTTAAACTCGGATTTTAATTCACGGAAATAAGATACTATTCTGTTTGACTTTTTTGATTTTGTAGCCTCTGCCATAAAACTCACTCCTTACTAATTATCAATCACCGACTAATAACTTATTTTGTTTCCTTGTGAAGTGTGTGCTTTTTGCAGAATCTGCAATATTTGTTAAGCTCTAATCTGTCGGGTGTGTTTTTCTTTTCTTTCATTGTGTCGTAGTTTCTCTGTTTACATTCTGAGCATGCGAGAGTAATTCTTGTTCTCATTAGTCACGCCTCCTTATTTATATCTAAAATTTATTTTCATAATTCAGACAGGTTACATTTTTTTTCGAGCAAAAAAAAAGAACCTATCCACCCAAGTATCCTATAATATATCATAAAAATGCCCTTAAGTCAAGCGTTTTTTTGCAAAAAATATGATATTTTTAGGGTTTTCAAGGTATTGTGGATAGGAGTAGTTTTTGCACTATATTATGTGCTTTTATTATTCCCCGCCAATGATTTTTACTTCGGGAACGAGCTTTACGCCGGAGTTTTCAAAAACGGTTTTTTGAACATGGCCTATTAGTTCTAGAACATCTTCAGCACTGGCGTTTTCTTTATTTACTATAAATCCTGCGTGTTTTTCGCTGACTTGTGCACCTCCGCACATCTTGCCTTTTAAGCCCGCTTCCTCAATAAGTGTGCCTGCAAAGTGCCCTTCGGGGCGGCGGAAGGTGCTTCCTGCTGAAGGGTATTCTAAGGGCTGTTTTTCCTTGCGTCTTGCGTTTAGATCACGCATTTTTTCTGAAATTTCTTCTTTTTTACCTCGCTTAAGAGTTAATTTTGCAGATAGAATAATTTTTGTGCTGTCAGCAAAAATGCTTTTTCTGTAGCCAAATTCACAGTCTTCTTTTGAGATTGTTTTAACTGTGCCGTCTTCGTCGATGAATGATACTTCGTCTATTACATCTTTCATTTCGCCGTCGTAAGCACCGGCATTCATATAGATTGCGCCGCCTAATGAGCCAGGAATGCCTGAGGCGAATTCCAAACCTGTTAATTCTGCATTTTTTGCCTCTGCAGAAAGCTTAGCCAAAGACACACCTGCACCTGCTAAAATGTAATCCTCTTTTGCGTGAGCATAGTCAAAACCATCGCCCAATTTTATTACAGCTCCGCGAACGCCTTTGTCATTAACTAATAGATTGGAGCCTGCACCTAATAAAAAGTGAGGTATTTTGTGTTTTTTTAAAATATCTAACACCAATAAAAGCTCCATTAGATTATTAGGGCGTATAAAAAGGTCGGCAGGGCCGCCAATTTTAAATGATGTATGCGGAGCAAGGAGGTAGTTCTCTTCTACTTCGCCTAAAATTTTTTCAGTTATCAGATTTTTAAGCTCTGCTAAATTCATAGGTCACTCCTATTCGAAATCTATCTGATTTAAAATTCTGTCGTTTAATTCTTCTGCTGCGTTATATCCCATTTTACGCTGACGGGCATTCATAGCGGCAACCTCTACAATCATAGCAAGGTTTCTGCCGGGTTTAATTGGAATTGTCAAAGAAGGTACCTCGATACCTAAAATATCCACAGTATGAGATTCCATTCCCAATCTGTCATAAGCTTTTCCCTGCTGCCAGTTTTCGAGATTTATAACCAAATCAATATTTTCGGTATCCTTTACAGCACCCATACCGAAAAGACGCTTTACATCTACTATACCTATGCCGCGAAGCTCGATAAAATGCCGTATAATTTCAGGGGCAGAACCAACTAAGGATTTATTTGAAACTCGCCTTATCTCAACTGCATCATCTGCAACAAGCCTGTGTCCGCGCTTAACAAGTTCGATTGCGGTTTCAGACTTTCCGACACCGCTTTCGCCGAGCAATAAAATTCCTTCGCCGTAAACCTCAACCAAAACTCCGTGCAGTTGTGTCATAGGAGCTAAGGCGACATTTAAATAAAGAATAATTGCGCTGGTAAATCTGGATGTTGAAAAATCACTTACAAAAACTGCGCGGTTATACTTTTTTGCACATTCAACGAGTTCAGGAAAAGGCTCCATATCACGAGTAATTACAACTGCGGGAACGGGTTCTTTTAAGAGTCTTTCGATTGCATCATATCTGTCAGAGGAAGAAAGTGATTCTAAATATGTGTATTCAACCATACCGATTATTTGAATACGATGGGGGTCAAAGTATTCAAAAAATCCCGCTAACTGAAGGCTTGGGCGATTGACATCGGCAATAGTAATCTCAATGTCGCCGCAACCATCAGGAGCGACAACCGGCTTTAGATGATATTCTTCGATTATTGCTGAGAGCTTTACTGAAGGTTCCATATGATCAAATCCTTTCTAAAAAATATATCCTTTATCATATATTATACACCAATTAAAACCATTTTTAAAGAGGAATTTAAAAATTTTAAAAACTACTTGATAATAGATAGTCTTTTTAGTATAATAATGACAAATATTATGTTGTTAAGGAGAGGAAAAATGCGCGCAGTAATTACAGTAGTAGGAAAGGACCGCACGGGAATAATTGCAGGAGTGAGCGGATATCTTTCGGAGAGAAAAATAAATATTTTAGATATTTCCCAGACTATTATGCAGGATATATTTACAATGATAATGCTTGTAGATACCAATGCTTCCGATATTAAGGCCAATGAATTAAGTGAGGATTTAAAGGCGTTGGGTAAAAATTTAGGTGTTGAAATCAAGGTTCAGCATGAAGACCTGTTCTCTTCAATGCACAGGGTTTAAGGAGAAAGAAAGATGATTAACAGAGGAGATATCTTAGAAACCATAAAAATGATTTCTGAGGAGCATTTGGATATAAGAACAATAACTATGGGAATTTCGCTTCTTTCGTGTGCAGGAAGCGATGTTGATGCTGTATGCGATAAGGTCTATGAAAAAATAACAAAGGCGGCAAAGAATTTAGTTTCTGTTGCAGAGGAAATTTCAGTTTGTTATGGTGTTCCGATTATTAATAAGAGGATTTCGGTAACCCCTGCATCTTTAGTACTCCAATCAGACAAAAAAGAGGATTTTGTAAAGTTTGCATGTACTTTAGACAGAGCGGCAAAAGAAGTCGGAGTAAATTTTATCGGAGGATTTTCAGCGCTTGTACAAAAAGGGATAACACCTGTTGAAAATGCAATGATTGAGGCAATACCTGAGGCTCTTAAAAAAACCGAGCGAGTGTGCTCAAGCGTAAATGTTGGTTCAACCAAAGCGGGAATAAATATGGATGCAGTTGCTAAAATGGGTGAAATAGTAAAGGAAACTGCAGAAATCACAAAAGATGCAGATGGCTTTGGATGTGCAAAGCTTGTGGTTTTTTGCAACAGTGTTGAAGATAATCCCTTTATGGCAGGAGCGTATCATGGCGTAGGCGAAGCTGAATATGTGATAAATGTCGGCGTGTCAGGGCCGGGCGTAGTAAAATGTGCGTTGGAAAAGGTAAAGGGTGCAGATTTCGAGATTGTTGCGGAAACTATCAAGAAAACGGCATTTAAAATAACAAGAATGGGTCAGCTGGTGGCTCAGGAAGCATCAAAGAGATTAGGTGTACCATTTGGTATTGTGGATTTATCCTTAGCTCCCACACCTGCAGTTGGTGACAGTGTTGCTCACATTTTAGAAGAAATGGGGCTTGAGCAGTGCGGAACGCACGGCACAACAGCAGCACTCGCACTTTTAAACGATGCGGTGAAAAAAGGCGGAATCATGGCGTCATCATATGTAGGAGGGTTATCCGGTGCGTTTATTCCTGTAAGTGAGGATGCAGGCATGATAGATGCGGTTATGGCGGGAACGCTTTCTTTAGACAAGCTAGAAGCAATGACCTGCGTTTGCAGTGTTGGGCTTGATATGATTTGTGTACCAGGTACAACATCTGCTGAGACAATTGCGGCAATTATTGCAGACGAGGCTGCAATCGGCATGATAAATCAAAAAACTACTGCAGTGAGAATTATTCCTGCGCCAAATAAGACAGTAGGAGAAATAGTTGATTTTGGCGGACTTTTGGGGACAGGACCTGTTATGCCTGTAAATGAAAAGAAAAGTACAGAATTCATAAAACGAGGCGGAAGAATCCCTGCACCTGTTCACAGCTTTAAAAATTAGTCGGCTTCAAAAAGCGGCACATAACCGTTCAAAACCAGATAACCAAATATTGTTATAAATAAATGAAGGCACTCATAACGAGTGCCTTTTAAATTTGTGTTTTGAACTTAAACAAACCTCACCACTCGGCGTACCTATGTACGCCTTCGGGTAACCCTTTTGGTTCGGTTTGTTTATTCTGTACCACTTTTTCTCAGCCTTACACTGTTAGGCGCATTTCGTTAAAAAAAGCGTACTGAATTTTCAGTACGCTTTTTTCTGGTGACCCGTACGAGAATCGAACTCGTGTTACCGCCGTGAAAGGGCGGTGTCTTAACCGCTTGACCAACGGGCCAAAAAAATGGTAGCGGCAGCTGGATTTGAACCAGCGACCAATCGGGTATGAACCGAGTACTCTAGCCAACTGAGCTATGCCGCCACAAAGTCAAAAAACTGACAGAATGTATTTTACACTATTATCTATTGTTTGTCAAGCACTTTTTTACCAATATTTTTTACAAGGCGTGTTTTTTAGCCAAACCCATTGATTTTTTTTAGCAAAAACGGTATAATCTAATGGTGGAAGATATTTCTTCGTGGAGGTATTACTTTGAAAAAAATAGTATCGTTACTTTTAGTGAGTTTAATAATGATTTCTTTATCCCCTGTGGCTTTTGCAGAAAATGACGCTTGGGAAGAGGCGTATAATAAAGTTATATTAAATTCTTCTTTTACTGGATATGTTCTTTTTGATGCATCAGGTGACGGTGTTCCTGAACTATTTTGTAATGGCAATGGAAAAGTCCTTTCCTATTACTATAAAGACGGCGGAGCAGTAAAGGCTTCTGAAAATTCCGATATACCTTTTGATTTTTTTGAAAACCTGACATATGCAAGAGAGGAAGAAACAAATACGCTCTATTTTATGGGACAGGCCACATATTTAAATAAAATCATGACATACAAAATGAGTTTTCCCCAATATATTCCCATGCTTGAGATTATAGCTGAAGAAGATATCAAAACGGGCAGCGGTGTATTTAAAGGCCAGAAAAACACCTTTAGTGATTCGCCAGATGTGGAAACTCAGGTTTTAGAGTATTTACAGGGCTATACAAAAGAATATCTCATGAAATCAATTCTTTCTTCTAATGAAATATATCAGTTCAGCAGAAGAATAGCGGCAAGAAAATTTCTGTCAAGATACAGAGTGCTTTCTTCTTTTTCTGATGACAGCATGCTTTTTTCGTCAAATCAAAGAGAGCAAATTAAAAAATCTGTGGGAATGGGCAAGTTTTTATCATTTGACAGGATATCTGTTTTAAGTGACGATTATATTTTTATCGAATTCTATGTAAACAATACATCAAATCATGAATATGCATTTAATTATGACAAAAGATATGCCCTTGTTTCAGGGGATTATAAACTTATACAAACATACAGAAGAGAACGCGATATTGATCCTGACTATTTAGAGTCTTTGATTTCGGCTGAAAATTCTGCGTCGAACTTTAATCCTGATTACGAAAAAACAAATAGTTTTCGCGGGATAGATGATTATGTAACATATTTTTCTTCGATTTTAAGCAGCGATGTGAATGAAAAAGGGAAAAAAGAAATTGTAAGCTTTATGGAATACGCTGCAAACAGATGTTCGCGCACGGAGATAAAAGCAACAAACAACACTCTTTCTGTTAAAAAAGATACGGTTTCCTTCGTTTCGCAAAGCGCCGTAAACTGTATGGGTCAGTTAGAATCTGTGTGCACCTCAAAGAATATATCTCAAATAAGAATTCCAAAAACGGTACCTGAGCTTGTTTGTTCGGGTGTAGACATCACAAAACCCGTGAGAATAGAATTTGAGACGGGAGTATCAAAGAGTCTTAATCAGGCATCAGGCGTTCGTATAATGTTTGATGAAACGCACGGAATATATGTAAATACAGCAGAGCTTATTGTTTTAGAAAAGGAAATTGATATATTCAGTATTGAATTTACAAAAAATAAAAATGATTATTCAATAGTTTTTACAGGCAAAAACAATGTGGGACTCACCTCTGTTCCTATGCCCGTATGGTTTATTCTTCCGTCGAGGAGCAACTACGCGTCTGTACTTGTAAGCTATGAGGGAGGAACAGAAAATCGCGGAGGACAGTTTGACAAAAAAAGAGGGACAATAGAGTTTTCGGTTACACATTCGGGAAATTATGAGGTTGTTGAAGACGACATAACAATAAACGATATTGATTCAGTATCGTTTTCGGCAAATGAGGCTATAAGATTTTTAGTTTCAAAGGGTATTTTAGAGGTTGACAGAAACAAGCATTTTTACCCCGAAGCAAGTTTTTCAAAATACGAGTTTACAAAGGCGCTTGTTAAAATGTTTTATGCAGAAAATGATAAAGCAAAATGCTCGTATCCTGACATTGAAAAGGGAAGTAAGTACTATAAATATGTGGCAACCGCAGAGGAATTGGGACTTGCATATTCTGAAGATGATGGAAACTTCAATCCAAATAAGGCCGTTACAAATGAATATATAACCAGTATATGTGCAAAGGTTTTAACAGAAAAAAAGGGATATAATTTTCCTGTAAACTATGACGAGTATATAAGTTTTTCAGACAAATATGAAATTTCAGAAGATAAAATGCCGTACATTGCAGTAGCAATACAGTGCGGACTTTTGCAGGGTGGCGGAGTGTTTTTGCCAAAAGAGGAAGTCACCAAAGAAAAGGGAGCGGAAATTTTATATAAAGCATTTATGCTTTTATATGACACATCTCCTGTCACAACATCGTTTTCGGCAATGGGAAATGAACAAAACCAAAAGACCGAAATTCACGATTTAACGCCTCTTGCGCGTTTAGGGTTGTGCATAATGGTTACACTTTTATTGGTGGGTGCGTTCTTTATAATTTATAAAAGGAAAAATAAAAGCGTATGATAATCATACGCTTTTGTTTTTTATTGATTTTTAGGATTTACTATATCTCGCCAGTCGAGGTCGCCGCGTTCTAAGCCGCGTACTAAAACTTCGGCAGTTGCAACATTCGTAGCTAAGGGTACATTATGAACATCACACAGGCGAAGTAAGGCCGAAACATCGGGCTCGTGAGGCTGAGCGGTTAATGGATCGCGGAAAAAAAGTACAAGGTCAATTTCGTTGTAAGCAATTCTTGCACCTATCTGTTGGTCTCCGCCCTGAGGACCTGATAAAAATCTGTGAACATCAAGGCCTGTAGCTTCGGAAATCAAACCGCCTGTCGTGCCTGTGGCACAGAGCATATGCTTAGATAAAATACCTTTATATGCAATACAGAACTGAATCATAAGCTCCTTTTTTTTGTCGTGCGCAATCAATGCTATATTCACTGTCTACCATCCCCTGTTTTGTGAAATAATGTCCTTGTGTGGAAATACCACACCATAAGAATTATACCACATTTTTTTTGAGTAGTCCACATTTTTTTTAAAAATTATGTATACTGCTCAATTTTTATTTCGTCACCTGCAAGGTATGCAATTTCGGGTACTGTCAGGAATTTTTTAAGAGAGCTCGTCTTAAGAATAGCTTTAACATTTGAGATTTCTAAATTTTCGGGTAAAAGTTTCATAGCCACAACGACGCTGTCGGATTTTGTAACCGTCACAGAGCCGTAAAGTGTCCCTAAAACAAAAACATTGCCATGTGCTGTTACAGAAGCACCCTTTTGTACATCTCCGATTATAATAAGGCTGTTGGCATAGTCTAATGTTTCGCCCGTTTTTACTGTTTTTCTTATAAACTTTGTAACACCCTCATCATCACTTAAATCGTCTAGGGGAGAGTGTTGTTTAGGGAGCATCTTAGGAACTTCTTCTATAAATACTATTTTAGTATTGGCAAGAGCCTGCACTACAACAGGACGAAGCGAAAAAACCTCAACATCTGTTAAGGAGGTGCTTGTTAAGAAAACCTCAAGTGTTTCTTCGTTAAAAAAATCTGCTGTTTCTGCAAGTTTTTCCAAAAGCTCGCCTTTAGCTGCTTCTTGCGTTGAGTCTTCTACCATAATCATTATTCCCTTAGGTGAACCCTTAATACTTACCATGCAATTATCATTCCTTTTCTATGTTAAAATAATATGTCAAAATCTCTTTCATTAAAGCGGCAGCGGCGTTTCCTGAGCCACCGCCCTCAACAACTGCACAAAAGGCAATTTCAGGATTTAAAAAAGGTGCAAACCCTATAAAGAGTGCGTTGGTTGTGCCTGACACCTGAGCAGAACCGGTTTTCCCTGCAACATCTACAGGAAAATCGGAGAAGATTTCTTTTGCAGTGCCTTGTTTTGTGACATAAAGCATACCGCTTTTTATGGTATCAAGAATTGTTTCATCTATTTCTACCTTGTTTAGAATTTCCGGCTCGACAATCTCTTCGTCAACGCTCTTTAAAATATGCATTTTTAAAACAGTTCCGCCATTTGCGAGGGAAGCGGTATAATTTGCAAGAGCAACAGGTGTAAATCGGTTGTCGCTCTGCCCTATTGCAGCCTGAAGAGTATCACCTGCATACCAGTGCGTGCTGCGTCCTTCTGGGGAAGCAATCCTTCCGATTGCTTCTTCAGTATAAAGCTCAATTCCACAAGTCGACCCGAGACAAAAATCTTGGGCGCATTTTGCTATTTCGTCAATTCCTGTTCTGTGTCCAAGTTCATAAAAAAAATAGTTACAGGAAACCCCTAAGGCTTGGCTCACATTGATTTTTCCGTGAGTTTTGCCGGTTGTTCTGAAAATATTACAACGAAATGTTCTGTCAAAATATAGATACTCGCCGCGAGTGTTTATAATTTCTTCGGGTTTAAGATTTTTGCTTTTTAAAGCCGCAATAGCAACAATGGGTTTAAATGTAGAACCAGGTTCATACAGTCCCGAAATAGCTCTGTTGAAAAAAGGCTTATTCTTATCTTTTGACAATTTCTCGTAATTTTTGCTGAACTCATCTATATTATACGCGGGATTTGAACAAAGTGCAAGTATTTCCCCTGATTTTACATCACTTATTACAACAGCACCTCCACGGGCGCCCGATATTTTGTTGACTGTTTGGTTTAGTGCTTCTTCTGCTTTCATTTGAAGAGGCAAATCAATCGTTAAAGAAACGGTTTTTCCCTTTACCGGAGATATATTTTCGGTGAAGGTACGCGATTTTCCTCTTACCGTTTTGTAAACGGCACGCCTGCCATTTACACCCCGCAACAACGATTCAAACGCTTTTTCTGCCCCTTGTTTTCCTATATAATCATTTCTCATATAATTAGGATTTTTTTCGTATTCATCCTTACTTATAAGCCCGCATCTACCGAGAATATGCACAGCAGTTTCGGGATAAAAGTATTTCCTTGTAGGTTGGGTTATAATATTTACACATGGGAATTTTTCGGGAGATTCTTTAATTTTAGTTACAAGTCCAAAATCACTGTCTTCAGAAAAAACAAAAGGATTATTGTGAGAAAAATTCTGTTTTTTCATCAAAGAAAATATTTCATCTGCTGTTTTATTTGTTTCTTTTGAAAGGCTATCAACTGTAAGAGCGATGTCTTCTTCTTGTCCTTTTTCAATAAGTATAAGATACCCTTTTTCACTTCCGGCAAGTAATGTTCCGTGCCTGTCGGTGATATCTCCTCTTTGGGCTATATCCACAGCGGAAAGAGAAAGTTTTGAATCCACCTCTTGTTTGGCGCTTTTGTGGTTTATTACCTGTAATGAAAAAAGCCGTATGAGGCAGATTACAAAAAATACGCACAGAAAAATATATACTATATAAAAACGAGAAAAATTTTTTATTTTTTTCAAAATGAAACCCTCTTTAAAACCGAATAAATTAAAGGCGAAAGAGTGGCATTTAATAAAGCAAATATAGCCGATGAGCAGAGAAAATAAAATGTAAAAACAGACTCTTTTACCGAAAAAAAGAAAAACAAACCGCTTAAAATCTTGTAAAAAAACAAAATTAAAAAGCTCATAAAAAAAACAGTTCGCAAATTAAGCTTTAAAAACAACCCTTCGCACCATGCACATGCTAACGAGGTGTACAAGTAAAGAAGGGAATAAAATGGAAGACAAAATGTGTACAAGTCAAAAAACAGTCCAATAAGTCCTGAAAAAACGATGCTTTTTTCGTTGTGAAGACGAAAAGAAAGACAAATACAAATCAAAAGAGAAAGATTCATGTGCTTAAGAAAAGAAACTTTTTGAAAAAAAGAATTGTCCAGCATAACGAATAAAAGTGTAGCGAAAAGAATAAAAGCGAACCCTACGATGCTCTTTATTTCTTTTTTTATACCCAGATATTCCAATTCCACACCTCTTTATTTTAACGGGCAACCTTTACACAAAGAGTTTTTAATTTAAAAAAATCTATTTCGCAATTTACCGTTATTTTTTCATTTACAGACTCAACGCTGCCGATTAAATATCCTTCCGGAAAGATTTCGCTATGGTGCGAAGTAAAAATTTCATCGCCCGGAAGAATCTTTAGTGATTCTTCAAAAAAGGAAAAAGAGCATTGATTTTTCAAAAAAAGTGCAGCATCCCCCGTAACAAGTCCTGTCGAGCCTATTTTGTTTTTTGCTCCCGTTGTTTGATTTGGTGCAGTTATGGGTGCGACTATGGCGGCGTTTTCAAAAACCTTTACTACTTTTCCTACCGCTGCTTTAGAGAAGACAACTGCATCTTGCGGCATGATTCCGTCGCTTTTTCCCTTATCAATTGTAAGGAAAAAACCTTCTTCGGTAGATAAAGCGATAACAGAAGCATAAACATCGGTTTTTTTATCGGTTTTTTTATTAATGCCAAGTTCGTCTTTTAAGGATGCGTTTTCTTCTGCAAGTTGTTGAGCATTTACTGATTCTGACCTGTATTTTATAATTTCTGACCTGAGGCGCTCGTTTTCTAAGAGCAATTCTTTGCTTTTTAAAAGAGCATCAAAAGAAAAGGCACCTTTTGCAAGAAACTGCTTTTCTTTTAAAAAAGGTAAACTATATACTCCTGTTTTATTAAACAGGGCAGAGAAAATCAAGAGAAAACAAGTAAAAATAAATACGGCAAAAACGCATTTTTTCATTGAAGAACACCTTTTTCCAAATCGTAAATATCATTGACAGTACGGGCAGGTATTCCTGTGTTTTCCTCGATAAATTGCGCAATGCCACATAAATTTTTAACTCCGCCTGTTATTATTATTCCGTTTTGTGTTAAATCCTTTATAAGCTCTGCAGGCGTGTTTTCAAGTGTTTTGTATATTGTATCAATAATAGATAAAAGCACGGGTGAAATTGCCTCTCTTATTTCAGATGAGGTGATTAAGGTATCTTTTGGAAGTCCGGTTTTTGTGTCTCGACCCGTTACCGTAAGATTTTTTTCAGGGTTAGTCGGATATGCAGAGCCAATCTGTATCTTTATGCTTTCTGCTGTTTTTTCACCGATTAATGTGTTGTGATTCTTTTTTATATATTCTAATATGCAGTTATCCATTTTTTTGCCGGCAGAAGCTACTGAAACTGATGAAACAATCCCGCCAAAAGAAATAACAGCGGCGCAAGAGCGTCCTCCGCCGATGTCTAAAATCATATTTCCTGTTGCACTATCAATGGGAATCCCGGCACTAATGGCCGCAGCTAATGGGGCTTCTAAAATATGTGTTCCTCTCCCGCCTGAACGGGAAACTGCTTCAAGGATAGCGAGTTTTTCCATATCTGTTATTCCTTGCGGCATATATACTGTGGCACTGGGGCGAATTACACTCTTTTTTAGAATGCTTGACATAAAGACCTTAAGCATGGAAACTGCAGATTCAAAATCCGAGATTACACCGTCTTTTATAGGAGAGACAACGCTCACATCTTTAGGCGTTTTTCCTAAAAGTTCTTTTGCTTCGCTGCCCGCTGCTAAAATCTTGCGAGAGTTATTGTCAATTGCGATAACAGAAGGTTCATAGAGAATAACATCGCTGTTTTTAACAGTGATTACTGTATTTGTAGTACCCAAATCTATATTTATGCACTTTGCCACATTAATTCCTCCTAAATAAAATATGTAAAGTGCAAATATTTAAAGTATGTTAAACTCTTTTTTTAAAACCTGTCGAAGCTTGCACAGAGGAAGACCTACAACATTAAAGTAGTCTCCTGATATTTGATCTATAAAGGCACCGCCCCCGCCTTGTATCCCATAAGCTCCTGCTTTTTCCATAGGTTCTTTTGTTTTTATATAATTATTTATCTCGTCGTCAGTTAAATCCGTAAAGTGAACTTTTGTTTCAACATAAAAGCTTTCGCTTTTAGCAGATGATGTCTCCATGACAGTAACGCCTGTAATTACGCTGTGCCATTTACCTGAAAGGGTCTTGAGCATAAGATAAGCATCGTTTTCATCTTTAGGTTTTCCCAAAATTTTACCGTCTGACAAAACAATAGTATCAGCGCCTATAACGAGAGCATCATAATCTATATTTTTAGCAACTTGGGAAGCTTTTTCTAAAGAAAGCTTTTCTGCCGTAAAAAACGGCGGAAGAGATTCGTCTATAGATTCATCTGCCTCGCTTACCATTATTTCAAAAGGGATATTTAATAAAGAAAGTATCTCTTTTCGTCTGGGTGATTTTGATGCAAGTATAATTTTCATATATTTCTCCTTCGCAGTTATTATGGGATGCATTTTTGGAAATTATTCAGCGGCACGGTAAAGATGCCCTCTTGTAATATGGGAAAGCACACTTTTGGGGTGCCCCTTTAAAGCAGCTTCGTAAGCGCTGATTACCTCTTTTACAGTCTGCTGGTCCTCAGTTGTAAATTTTAATCGGATAGCATCTACATTTAAAGAAAGCAAATCATGGGGCTTGTCCGCCATATAGATTGGCACGCTGTTTAACATTATATTACGGCAGTTCTCACAAATAATGGGAAAACGCGTGCCCAACCTGTCTAAAAGTTCAAAGCTGCCGCCGTCTTTACTGCATCTGCCGCAGGATTTGATAACACAATTTTCCATAACCATAACGGGCAATCTTCCATACGCGATAACTTCAATTGGGATATCTGTGTTGTGAGTAATTTCACGGATTTCATTTATTGAAAGCTCGGGCGAAAGTGTGATGCGTAGTACCCCTAAATCCCGTAATACCTCACATGATTTTATGTTTGTAACATTAAGACGCTCGCCCCCGAAAACCTGTTTTTCAGAAGTGATTTGTCCGATGTTTTGAGCCATAATGCGAGGGGCTGAAATTTTGCATATTTCCCCTTCCTTTTTTACGGCAGGACATAAAACGAAATCGCTTTTTGAGGTTTTAGATAACTCATAGCCTGTTAAGATTTCGTAGTTTCCCATTGATTTAGCTGCATCAAGCTGCTCTTTTGTGGTTACTTCTATCACAATTCGGGGAATGCCCCTCTTTTTATATTTAGGAATATATGAGGAAAGTTCTTTTGTTTCTTTTTTGAATGAATCACAAATAAGGTTTTCTAATTTTTTGCAAACTTCACGGCGGAGAGAATTAACTAAAGATATTGGCACAAATGGATTTTTTGAATGGAGTATCTTAGTATCTTCTGCAAAAAACGGTGTATCACCAAGCTTTTCAAGCTGAGACTTTATTCTTGCTTCATCGAATTCTTTTTTTGCCGCTTCTAAAATTTCTCCTTCGGCATACACTGAAAATCCACAACTTTCGGCACATAATTTAAGAGGTTCACCCTCCTGTGCATAAAGCACAAACGATATTGTAAAGGCTTTTTCTGGAACATTTTCTTTAATGCTTAAAACATCTGCCTTTTTTGCCATAATCTTTTCTTTGGGAAGGTAGTCCATCATTTTATCAAATTGTCTGCCGTAAAGATAACCGTATCCTGATCCTCCGCGTGAGAAAAAAGCAAGGGTGTCATCGATTTCTTTTTGTGAGACTTTGCCTAAAATTGCTTTTTTATAAAGGGCGGTTACCATACTTGTATATTCTTTGGATTTCATTCTTCCCTCTATTTTGAGCGAGTCGCAAATGCCAAAGAGCTCGTCTAATTTATCTGCAAAACACAGGTCTTTTAGCGATAAAAGTGACATCTTTTCAGATACTGCCTTTTTATTTTTTAACAATGTGTAATCAAGTCTGCAGGGTTGAGCACAAAGTCCGCGATTGCCGCTTCTTCCGCCAATTACAGAAGAAATAAGACATTGACCTGACCAGCTCATGCAAAGTGCCCCGTGAACGAACACCTCAAGTTCTGCATCTGTATTTTTTCTGATTGAGCGGATTTCAGATATCGAAAGCTCGCGAGACAAAACAACGCGGTTTGCGCCAAGTTTTTCAACTGCATTAACGGCATCAGATGAGGCTATCGTCATTTGTGTCGAAGCATTTATAAAAACTTCGTCATTCATTTCACGAATAGCGGCTAAAAGCCCTAAATCCTGAACAATTACTCCGTCAACACCGGAACTTATCAAAAATTTCACATATGAAACCGCATTTTGAAATTCGCATTCTTTGATTAAAATATTTACAGCGACATAAAGCTTTGCATTGTGTAAATGGCAGAACCGTGCAGCCTCTACTATTTCATCGTCTGTAAAATTCTCGGCGTTTCGCCGTGCAGAGAAGTTCCTCCCGCCAATGTATACAGCATCGGCACCGGAATTTACCGCTGCTTTTAAACATTCAAAATTTCCTGCCGGAGATAAAAGCTCCACATCATCACCTCATTTACATAAAATCCGCCTTATTTGACTATTTTATCATACCACAAATATATGAATATTAAATTACAATTACTTTAATTTTAAATTTCAGGTATTTGTTGAAATTACGCTTGATTTTGTTTCAAAAATTTGTTATACTATTAAAAATAAATTAAATTATAAAATTACATAACATATACCACAAGAAAGGGGAACAAAAATGAACAAGGTAATAAAAGAAGGGCTTACTTTTGACGATGTTTTATTAGTTCCGCAAAAATCAGAAGTTACACCCGATATGATTAACTTAAAAACCCGACTTACAAAGAACATTATACTCAATATTCCTTTGATGAGCGCGGCGATGGATACAGTTACCGAATCTGCTATGGCTATTGCCATTGCGCGTGAGGGCGGTATTGGTGTTATTCATAAGAACATGACAATCGAAGCTCAGGCGACAGAGGTTGATAAGGTTAAACGCTCGGAGCATGGAATTATTACCGACCCGTTCTACCTTTCACCTGATCATACATTAGAAGAAGCAGACAAATTGATGGGTAAATACAGAATTTCAGGTGTTCCGATTTGTGAAGACGGAAAGCTTATAGGTATTATTACGAACCGCGACCTTCGTTTTGAAGAAGATTTCTCAAGAAAAATCGGCGAGGTTATGACGAAAGAGAACCTGATTGTTGCTCCTGAAGGCACAACGCTTGATCAGGCACAGGAAATTTTACGCCGTCATAAAATTGAAAAGTTGCCCATTGTTGATACTCAGGGTGCATTAAAAGGCTTAATTACAATTAAAGATATTGAAAAGAGTGTTAAATATCCAAATGCTGCCAAAGACTCAAACGGCAGACTTTTAGTTGCAGCTGCAATCGGTGTTACAAAGGATGTTTTAGAGCGTGCCAAAGCTTTGGTTGATGCTCAGGTTGATGCACTTGTATTGGATTCTGCTCACGGCCACAGCAAAAACATCATAGAGGCAGTAAAACTCATCAAAAAAACATTCCCGCACATTTCTTTAATTGCAGGAAATATTGCAACAGGAGAAGCGGCGCAGGATTTGATAAAAGCCGGAGCTGATGCAATTAAAGTAGGTATAGGACCCGGTTCAATCTGTACAACACGAGTTGTAGCAGGTATAGGCGTGCCTCAGATTACAGCAATTTCTGATGTATATGAGGTTGCAAAAAAATACGATATTCCTGTTATTGCAGATGGCGGAATTAAGTATTCAGGCGATTTGCCAAAAGCGATTGCTGCTGGTGCAAATGTAATAATGGTAGGCAGTATTTTGGCAGGCTGCGAGGAAAGTCCCGGCGAAGAACAAATTTATCAGGGAAGAAAGTTTAAGGTATATCGCGGCATGGGTTCTATGGCTGCTATGGAAGTAGGTTCAAAAGACCGCTATTTCCAGACAAATACCAAAAAGCTCGTTCCCGAAGGCGTTGAAGGCCGTGTTCCCTATAAAGGTCACGCTTCTGATACAATATATCAGTTAATGGGCGGACTTCGTGCGGGTATGGGCTATTGCGGCACACCCACAGTTGAAGAATTGAAGGAAAGAGGAAAGTTTATCAAAATTACCTCTGCAGGTCTTATTGAGAGCCATCCGCATGATATTTCTATCACAAAAGAAGCTCCCAACTACAGCCAGTCATAAAAAACAGAAAAGGCGCTTTTGCGCCTTTTCATTAATTTAGTAAGAAAGGTACGAGAGATGAAAAAGTATGATGACCAGAGCATATCGTCATTAAAAGGCGCTGACCGAGTTCGAAAAAGACCCGGTGTAATATTTGGCTCTGACGGTATAGACGGATGCGAACATTCGTTTTTTGAAATTTTATCAAACTCTATCGATGAGGCAAGAGATGGCTTTGGTAAAGAAATTGAAATTACGAGATTTGCCGACAAATCAATTGAAGTGAAAGATCACGGACGCGGTATTCCTATGGGATATAACGAAAAAGAAGGCCGCTACAATTGGGAGCTTATCTTTTGCGAAATGTACGCAGGCGGAAAGTATAACAATGATGCTGCAGGCAATTATGAATACAGTTTAGGTCTAAACGGTCTCGGCACTTGCGCAACTCAGTACAGTTCGTCTTTTATGGATGCGACAGTTCTTCGTGACGGAAAAAAATATACTATGCATTTTGAAAAGGGAAATCCTGTTGGAGATTTAGAAATAGAAGAAGTAAAGGGCAAAAAAACAGGCACCACAATTAAATGGCGCCCCGATACTGAGGTTTTTACCGATATCAATATTCCTTTGGAGTATTTTCAGGATGTTTTAAAGAAACAGGCAGTTGTAAATGCGGGACTAAAATTTGTGCTTTATAACCAGACGCCTGACGGTTGGGATATGTACGAATACTGCTATGATAAAGGTATCATAAACTATATCGAAGAAATTGCAGATGGTAAATCCTTTACACCCGTTTTTTCTTTTGAAACTCAAAGACGCGGTCGCGACCGTGAGGATAAGCCTGATTACAATGTAAAAATGAGCTTTGCATTTTGCTTTAATAACGAAATAAATATGATAGAATATTATCATAATTCAAGCTTTTTAGAGCATGGCGGCTCGCCCGACAGAGCGGTAAAGAGCGCATTTGTTGCATCTGTTGACAAGTACTTAAAGAATAATAATAAATATAATAAAAACGAAAGCAAAATAGGGTTTGTAGATATTGCAGACAGCTTGATTTTGGTTTCAAATTCGTTTTCTACCATTACAAGCTACGAAAACCAGACAAAAAAATCTATAACAAACAAGTTCATACAAGAGGCTATGACAGAGGTTTTAAAAGAGCAGCTTGATGTGTTTTTTATAGAAAATAAAGAGGCAGCTGAAAAAATTGCACAGCAGGTTTTAATAAACAAAAGAAGCCGAGAAAGTGCAGAAAAAACAAGAATAGCGGTTAAAAAGAACTTAACAGGTGCGGTTGATATGACAAACCGTATAAATAAGTTCATTAACTGTCGCAGTAAAGATGTAGAAAGACGCGAAATTTATATCGTTGAGGGTGACTCAGCACTAGGTTCTTGTAAAAAGGGAAGAGATGCGGAGTTTCAGGCGATTATCCCTGTCAGAGGAAAAATCTTAAACTGCTTAAAGGCAGATTATGCAAAGATATTTAAAAATGATATAATAACAGATTTGGTTAAGGTATTAGGCTGTGGAATTGAGATTAAATCAAAGCATGCCACTAAGGATATGACAACATTTAATCTGGAAAACCTTCGCTGGAGCAAGGTTATTATATGTACCGATGCCGATGTTGACGGTTATCAGATAAGAACGCTTATTCTTACCATGATTTATGTCTTAATGCCTACGCTGATTCGTGAGGGAAAAGTATATATTGCAGAATCTCCTCTTTTTGAAATTACTTGTGGCAAAGACACACTTTTTGCATTTAATGAACAGGAAAAGCAAGAAATTATAGAATCGTTAGAGGGTAAAAAATATAAAATTCAGCGTTCAAAAGGTCTTGGCGAAAATGAACCTGAAATGATGTGGCAGACCACAATGAATCCTGAAACAAGAAGACTCATCCGAGTAACATATGACGATGCAGAAAAAACTGCTGAAATGTTTGATGTGTTACTGGGAGATAAGCTTGCAGAAAGAAAGGATTTTATTTCAGAGTTCGGTCACAACTTCTTAGAACTTGCAGATATAAGCTAAATAAAGCTGCAGCAAAATGACACATTTTGCTGCAGCTTTTTAATTTTAATAAATTTTTTTAAAAAACTATTGACTTTATCACTTTACTGTGATAAAGTAATATTGTACTAAGTAAAAACTTTATTTAAGGAGACATTAAAATGAAAAAGATTTTAGCACTTATTTTAACATTAGTAATGGCAGTATCATTAGTTGCTTGCGGAACAACAGAGGATGCAACAGAAGAAAAATTGGTTATAGGCTATACAATTTATGAACCTATGAACTATATGGATGAAAATGGTGAATTAACAGGCTTTGACACAGAATTTGCTGAAGCTGTTTGCGAAAAATTGGGCGTTACACCTGAATTTGTTGAAATTAACTGGGATACAAAGTTCGTTACATTGGATTCCAAGAAAATTGACTGTATCTGGAACGGTATGACAATTTCTGACGAAGTTAAAGCAAACTGCGATGTATCAAAAGCATATGTTAAAAATGCTCAAGTTGTAGTTATGGCTAAAGACAAAATCGCAAACTTTGCTGACATTGAAAGCTTAAAAGGCTTAAAGTTTGCAGCTGAAGCCGGCTCTGCAGGTGAAGAAGCTATTAAGTCAAATGGTTTAGATACAGATTACAGCCCCGTTGCTGCGCAGACAGATGCTTTAATGGCCGTAATGGGCGGTCAGGCTGATGCTTGTGTAATCGACATCACAATGGCAAAATCAATGACAGCAGAAGGTACAAGCTACGACAAGCTCGGCTACTCTTTGGAATTAACATCTGAAGAATACGGCATCGGCTTCAGAAAGGGCGATGAGTTAACAGAGAAAGTTAACACAATTATTGACGAATTAAAGGCTGACGGCACATTAGATGCTTTAGCTGAAAAATACGAGCTTAATCTCGCACTTTAATTGATTAATTAAAACTTAAATCATACTAAAAAGGCAGATTTTAATCTGCCTTTTTAGGTGTTATTAATAAGGAAATGATTATGTCTACATTCATTACAGTTACACTTAGTCTTTTTGAAGGATTAGTTACTACATTCAAAATTTTTGCCCTTACCATTTTAATGGCAATACCCTTAGGACTTATTATATCATTTGGTTCTATGAGCAAGATAAAAATTATAAAGTGGCCCATAAAGCTTTTAATTTGGATTATAAGGGGAACGCCATTGATGCTCCAGCTTATTGTCTTTGGCTTTGGTCCGGGATTAATAGGTATAGACGGAATGGATACATTTGTTGCCGTTATGATTGCATTTGTTTTGAACTACGCCTGCTATTTTTCAGAAATTTTCCGTGGCGGTATCGAAGGAATTCCCAAGGGTCAGTATGAGGCAGGTGCCGTATTAGGCCTTTCTAAATCGCAAATATTTTTTAAGGTAATCTTGATGCAGGTTATAAAGCGGATAATTCCGCCTATGAGCAATGAGTTTTTAACTCTTGTAAAAGATACATCGCTTGCTAACACAATTATGATTTATGAAATCACCTGGAATGCAAAGAGATTTATGAACAGTATGCACATCCTGTGGCCGTTGTTTTATTCTGGACTTTTCTATCTTGCATTTTGTGGAATACTCACGCTGATTTTTGGTTATATTGAGAAAAAGCTTGATTACTATAAGGGTTAGGAGGGCGGATTATGGCTATTTTAGAAGTTAAGAACTTAACTAAAAGCTTCGGTAAAACAGAAGTTTTAAAAGGCGTTGACTTTTCTATGGAAAAAGGCGAAGTCGTGTCTATAATCGGCTCATCAGGCAGTGGAAAAACTACATTTTTACGCTGTATAAACTTTTTGGAAAAGGTAGATGTAGGAACGATTTTGTTTGACGGCGATATTATTTTTGATGGGTCTGCCGAAAAACAGTTGAGCGCAAAAGAAATAAGAGAAAAACAGCTTAACTTTGGCTTCGTATTTCAGTCATTTAATCTTTTTCCGCAGTACACAGCATTGGAAAATGTGATGCTTGCCCCACGCCTTTTGGCAAAGGAAAGAGAAGACTTTAAAAAGAATAAAAAGACCATATATAAAGAAATCGAGGAAAATGCAAAAGCGCTCTTAGACCGTGCGGGGTTATCTGATAAATACAATAACTACCCCTGTGAATTGTCAGGCGGTCAACAGCAAAGGGTGGCTATATGCCGCGCTTTAGCATTAAATCCTAAAATTATGCTTTTTGATGAACCTACATCGGCACTAGACCCTGAAATCACAAATGAGGTTTTAAAGGTTATAAAGTCGGTAGCAGATCTAGGAATGACAATGATAATTGTCACCCATGAAATGAATTTTGCAAAAAACATTTCAGACAGGATTATTTTCATGGACAACGGTGTAATTGCCGAAGAAGGCACACCAAAGGACATTTTTGAAAATCCCAAAAATCCAAGAACCCGCGAATTTATTACAAGCTTTTCGCAAAACGGAGGCGAGGAAAAATGAAATTAGATGCAGAATTTAATATACTATCCCGTGCAATACTTTCTTTAAAAACACCGGAGGAATGTGAAAAGTTCTTAACAGATTTAATGACTGCCAGAGAAATTTCTTCTATGGCGCAAAGAATAACTGTTGCAGAGCTTTTGAGGGATAAAAAGACATTTTCAGAAATCGAAGAGGTTACGGGAATGTCAAGTGCAACCATTGCAAGAATTAACCGTTGTCTGCAGTATGGTGCAGATGGATATTCGCTGGTATTAGACAGAATGGAAGAATAATTGCGCATAAAAAAGCAGAAGAGCATGAATGCTCTTCTGCTTTTTTATTTTATAACTTGTTTCTTATAATTTTGCCACTTGTTGTTTTGGGCAACTCATCTTTAAATTCAATAATTCTTGGATACTTATAAGGAGCGGTATGCTCTTTAACATACATCTGAATTTCTTTCTTTAATTCTTCGCTTGGCGTTGTATCCTTTGTTAAGACGATGCTTGCCTTTACAACCTGACCGCGAACCTCATCGGGCGCTGCAGAAACTCCGCATTCTACGACATACGGAAGCTCCATAATAACGCTTTCAATTTCAAAAGGTCCTATTCTGTAGCCTGATGACTTGATAACATCGTCAACACGGCCTACATAGTAGTAAAAACCATCTTCATCGCGATAAGCAACATCACCTGTATGATAAAGTCCATCGTGCCATGCATCACGAGTCTTAGCCTCATCTTTATAGTAACCCTTAAACAGACCACATGGAACTTTTTTATCGGTTCTAATAACAATTTCACCATTTTCGCCTGTTTTTACACTATTTCCGTCAGCATCAACCAAGTCAACATCATAAAGAGGTACAGGTTTTCCCATAGAACCGAGCTTAAATGTATCACCACAAAGGTGGCCGATAACACAGGTTGTTTCTGTCTGGCCGAAGCCTTCCATAATGCGAAGTCCTAAAAGGGACTCTATCTGGCGGAAAACTTCAGGATTTAGAGCCTCTCCCGCTGTTGTTGTATGCTGAACAGAGGACATATCATATTTTGTTATATCTTCTTTAATAAGCATGCGATACATTGTAGGCGGAGCGCAGAAGGTTGTTATATTATATTTTGCAAACATGGGCAGGATATCTGCTGCGTCAAATTTATCAAAGTCATAAACAAATATTGCTGCTTCGCACAACCATTGTCCATAAATTTTACCCCATGCTGCTTTTGCCCAGCCGGAATCTGAGATTGTAAGGTGGAGTCCTTCGGGATCTACACAATGCCAATAATTTGCCGTGTGAAAATGTCCCAAGGGATACTTATAGCTATGAAGAGCCATTTTGGGATTTCCTGTTGTACCTGATGTAAAATACATAAGCATATCATCATTGCCACATGGGCTGTCGGGCTTTCTTTCGTACACATCGGAAAACCTCGATACTTCTTCATCTAAGCATCTCCAACCATCTCTTTTGCCGTTTGCTATGATTTTGTGTTTTAGACAGGAACATTCCTTAGCGCCAACATCTGCTTCTTCGCACATAACACCCTGAGCACTGCATATAATTGCTGAAACGCCTGCAGCCTCAAATCTGTAGGTATAATCATGTGCCTTTAAAAGATTTGAAGCAGGAATTGCAATTGCGCCAATTTTATGGAGTGCCAAAAGAGAAATCCAGAACTGGTAATTGCGGCGAAGAACAAGCATAACCTTGTCTCCTTTTGAAATCCCAAGTGATTCAAAATAATTAGCATATTTTGCAGACTGGCGTTTTAAGTCGCTGAAAGTGAAGCGACGCTCTTCTTTTTCTGCTGAAACATGGAGCATAGCAAGTCGCTCGGGTTCTTTATCAGCGATTGCGTCTATAATGTCAAAAGCAAAGTTAAATTTATCTTCGTTTTTAAAATCAATTGCAACTAAGCGACCATTATCATCTTCAGTTGTTTCAATGAAGTTGTGGTATAGTCTTCCGGGTTTTCTATGAACTTTAGCAACCTTGCCCTTGTTTGGTATTTTCTTTTCATGTATTGCTACATCGCCCTTGCCTCCTGCAAGTACAATGGCATAAAACTCCATATCTTCGCCATCTACAGCAATCATTCCATGAGGAGTTGAGCTGTCGTAATAAATAGAGTCGCCAGGTCCTAAGATTTCGGTGTGAGCACCAATCTGAATCTTCATTTTACCGGAAATAACGATATCAAGCTCCTGACCGTTATGTGTAGTGAGTTCTATTTCTTTACGCTCTGCATCGGGGTCGTATTTACACTGAACATACAAGGGTTCTGATACTCTGTTTTTAAAGTCTCCGGCAAGACTGTGATACACCATGCCGTGAGCTTTTTGAATTTCTGCACCTTTTCCGGCGCGAGTTACGGTATAATGCTTTAATTTGGGGCTGTTGCCTTCAATTATATCAGTTACATTTACGCCAAATGCAAGCGCACATCTATAGATAAAAGCAAAGCTTAAATCATGCGTGCCTGCCTCGCATGCGGCATATTCTGAAACAGAAACACCGGTAAGACGAGCCATTGTTTCTTCAGAAATACCTTCAATGCGGCGCAATTCTTTAATACGCGAAGCTACTTCTCCAATTTTAAGTTCTAAACTTGTCATTTGCTGGTCCATTTTATCAATCCTTTCTGATATGGGGCAATAAAAAACGCCCCAAAGAGAATTCTTTGAGACGAGATAATTCCCGCGGTACCACTCAAATTGTGTAAAACACCACTTCAGGCGCTGTCACGCCCTATGCACTAACGCAGCCGTCTCGGAAAGGGTCTACTTGTAAAAACTTTCTTCCTTTCAGCTCAGGAGCTACAGCTTAAATCTTTGCCTTTTTGGCTCGCACCAACCGCCAATTCTCTCAAAGGGTCCAAAATAAGCACTCTCCGTCAAAGCTTTTTTATATGAAATTATTGTCATAATAACACAAATCAGCAGATTTGTCAACAATTTTTCAAAAAAATGTGCATTCGCCAAAACAATGTGATACAATGTAGGTGGTGATGATAGTGAAATTAATAATATGTTTAGATGAAAATTCAGGTCAGGCATTTAACAAGAGGCGTCAAAGCCGTGATAGCAAGGTTATAGAGAGGATTCTAGAGATTTGTGGCAACAGACCTCTTTATATGAGTGAATATTCAAAAGAATTATTTTCGGAAAAAGGAATAGTAAAAGAACCGCAAAAGGGCGAGTTTTATTTTGCTGAAATTGAGAAAATAAGTGAAAATCCTGAGGAAATCTATATATTTTGGTGGAACAGATTGTATCCATCGGATTTAAAATTTTCGGTAGATTTAAAAAATTATGATTTGTTGGAAAACAGCGATTTTTGCGGAACATCACACGAAAGAATAACACTTAGCCACTACAGGAGGAAAAAATGAAGAAATCTTCGATAGCTTTAATTCTATTTTTAGTATTAGCTCTTATTTCGGGTTGTGTTTCTGTAAATGATTTAGATTACGAAAATATAAACAAGCATTATTCTCTGTCGGATATCCCTGAATACACAGGAAAGCCTTATGTTGTCTTAAACGGGAATGTTCCTTTGTTAGCTGTTGACGAACACTCAAAAACCTCGTATGAAGAATATTCTCGCCTTGATAGTATTGGCCGTTGCGGCGTGTGTGTAGCATCTATCGGATATGATATTATGCCTACAGAAGAAAGAGGTAGCATAGGTTCAGTTAAACCTACAGGATGGCAGACTGTAAAATACGATTTCGTAGACGGCAAATATCTTTATAACAGGTGCCACTTAATTGGTTTTCAGTTAACAGGGGAAAACGCCAATGAATGCAATCTGATAACAGGAACCCGCTATATGAATACTGAAGGTATGCTTCCTTTTGAAAATATGGTTGCCGATTATGTAAAGGAAACAAAAAATCATGTACTCTATCGGGTAACGCCGATATTTAAAGAAGATAATTTAATTGCAGACGGAGTTTTAATGGAGGCGTATTCTGTAGAGGATGAGGGAGATGGGATAAGCTTTTGTGTATATTGCTACAATGTACAACCGGGAGTAGTGATAGACTATAAAACGGGCGAAAGTCACCTTGATAAACCGACTACAGAAGGGGCAACAGGAGAAAGTAGTGAATATATTATAAATGTAAAATCAAAGAAATTTCATTTGCCCGAATGTTCGGGAGCACAAAATATCAGCGAGAAAAATAAAAGAGAATTTAAAGGAACAAAAGAGCAATTACTTAATCAAAATTACACACCCTGCGGGATATGTAATCGATAATAACAACACATTAAAAGGCACTCAAGGAAAATCCTTGAGTGCCTTTAATTTAATTATTGAGCCATTCTTTTATAGGTTTCGTATCTTTCAAGTAAATCTTTTTCAGCCTTTGTAAAGAGTTTTTCTGCTACATCCGGGAATGCCTGTTTTAACATCAGGTATCTGTTTTCGCCTTCTAAGAAGTCACGAACTTCACCTGTAGGTTCTTTAGAATCCAAGATGAATGGGTTCTTTCCTTCTTCTTTAAGCTCAGGATTATATCTCCATAAGTGCCAGTAACCTGTGTCAACAGCCTTCTTCTCTTCAGCGATTGAGTTTGCCATATTGCCTTTTGCCTTAATACCGTGATTGATACAAGGAGCATATGCAATAACAAGTGAAGGACCGGGATAGCTTTCAGCCTCGCGAAGAGCCTTAATTGCTTGTGCGGGATTAGCGCCCAGTGCAATTTGTGCTACATAAACATAGCCGTAGGTTGTAGCAATCATACCTAAGTCTTTTTTCTTAATCTTTTTACCGGAAGCTGCAAATTTTGCAACTGCAGCAGTAGGTGTAGCTTTTGAAGACTGACCGCCTGTATTTGAGTAAACTTCTGTATCTACAACGAAGATATTGATGTCTTCGCCTGATGCGATAACATGATCTAAGCCGCCGTAACCGATATCATATGCCCAACCGTCACCGCCGAACGCCCAGTTGGAACGCTTGATTAAGAAGTCTGTTCTTTCGCTTACTTCTTTTACGCCGGGAACATTCATATCTGCAGTTTTTAAAGCTTCAATAATTTCTGCTGATGCAGCCTTTGAAGCATCGGCGTTATTCATGCCTTCAATCCATGCTTTAAATGCGTTTGCTGTTTTAGCATCAACGCCTGCTGCTATTGCTTCTTCCATGTTAGCTTTTAATGTTTCTCTTATTTTTCTTACAGCAACTGTCATACCAAGACCGTATTCTGCGTTATCTTCAAAGAGTGAATTTGCCCAAGCGGGACCTTTGCCTTCAGCGTTCTTTGTGTAAGGCATAGAAGGAGCTGAACCACCCCAGATTGAAGTACAGCCTGTAGCGTTGGCAACCATCATTCTGTCGCCGAACAACTGTGTAATCAACTTA
Source organism: Congzhengia sp. (assembly GCA_045537995.1). GTDB lineage: Bacteria > Bacillota > Clostridia > UBA1381 > UBA9506 > Congzhengia. The sequence continues at coordinate 28,072 of JAZSQN010000009.1, forward strand.
ATATATGGTGTTTCGCCGCAACCTGCACAAGCTCCTGAGAACTCTAGGAGAGGTTTGGCAAACTGTGAACCCTTAACTGTGCTCTTATCCATTAAGTTATCCTTTACAGGAATGCTCATTGCATATTCCCAGTTAGCAGCATCAGCGTCAACGGCTGCGTCAACAGGAATCATTGTAAGAGCACGAACCTTGTCAGGACAAACATTAGCACAAACTCCGCAGCCTAGACAGTCTCTTGGGCTAACCTGTACACGGAACTTAAGACCCTTTAACTGAGGACCTGTAGCATCTTTTGTAACGAAGGTGTCAGGAGCAGAAGCTGCTTCATCTTCTGTTAAGAGAATAGGTCTTATTGCAGCGTGAGGACAAACTAGTGAACACTGGTTACACTGGATACATTTTGTTTCGTCCCATGAAGGAACAGAAACTGCAACAGTTCTTTTTTCGTACTGTGATGTACCCTGCATAAATGTGCCGTCTTCAATACCTTTAAATGTTGAAACGGGGAGTTTATTACCCTGCTGTGCGTTAATAGGTTCAACGATGTTTTTGATGAATGCGGGAACATCTTTTTCAACCTTTGCTTCATCTTTAGCATCGCGCCAGCTAGCAGGAACATTAATTTCAACTATAGCATCTAATGCCTTATCAACCGCTTCGCAGTTCATAGCAACGATTTTTTCGCCTTTTTTACCGTATGTCTTTTTAATAGCATCCTTTAAAAGCGGAACTGCTTCGTCAATCGGAATAACATTACTGAGTTTAAAGAATGCTGACTGTGTTACCATGTTAATTCTTTCGCCAAGACCGATAGAAGATGCAATTTTAACAGCGTTAATTGTATAGAATTTGATATCATTTTCAGCGATATAACGCTTCATTGCAGCAGGTAATCTTTCTTCTAATTCTTCGGGTGACCATACGCAGTTTAATAAGAATGTGCCACCCGTCTTTAAGCCTTCTAATATATCGTACTGATAGATATATGCTGGTTTATGACATGCAATGTAATCAGCCTCATCGAGAAGATAGGTTGATTTAATTGGTTTTTTACCAAAACGCAAGTGTGACATTGTTACGCCGCCTGATTTTTTAGAGTCGTAATCAAAGTAGGCCTGAGCGTAAAGGTCAGTGTTATCGCCAATGATTTTGATTGCGTCTTTATTTGCACCAACTGTACCGTCAGAACCAAATCCCCAGAACTTACATCTCGTTGCACCCTCAGGAGCTGCATTGATTTTTGCAACTGGTGTGAGTGAAAGATTTGTAACATCGTCAATGATGCCGATTGTAAAGCCGTTTTTAGGCGACTCTTTATCGAGTTCAGCATAAACTGTTGCAATCTGTGTAGGTGTTGTGTCTTTAGAACCAAGACCGTAACGACCGCCGATGATTTTAGGAGCGTTATTCTTACCTGTATAAAGATTACAAACATCAAGATATAAAGGTTCGCCTAAAGAACCAGGTTCTTTAGTTCTGTCTAATACTGCGATTTTTTCTACTGTAGAAGGCATAACATCGAAGAAATATTTAGCTGAGAATGGTCTATAAAGGTGAACCTTTATAACACCTACTTTTTCGCCGCGAGCATTTAAATAGTCAACGGTTTCTTCAATAGCCTCGCATACAGAGCCCATAGCAATAATAACTTTAGTAGCATCAGGAGCACCGTAGTAATTAAAAGGTTTATATTCTCTTCCTGTAATTTTTGTGATTGACTTCATATAGTCAGCAACTATATCGGGAATTTTGTCATAAAATGCGTTTGAAGCTTCTCTTCCCTGGAAATAGATGTCAGGGTTCTGAGCTGTACCGCGAAGAACAGGGTGTTCGGGATTTAATGCGTTATCCTTAAACGATTTTAATGCATCCCAGTCAACCAAATTTTTAAGGTCTTCGTAGTCCATAACTTCGATTTTCTGAATTTCGTGTGATGTTCTGAAACCGTCAAAGAAGTGTACAAAAGGTACTCTTCCCTTGATGGAAGCCAGGTGAGCAACGCCACCTAAGTCCATTGTTTCCTGAACACTGCCTGAAGCCAAAAGTGCAAAGCCTGTCTGACGGCAAGCCATAACATCCTGATGGTCGCCGAAAATGTTAAGAGCGTGAGCGGCAATAGCTCGTGCACCTACATGGAAAACTGTAGGCAACAATTCACCGGCAATTTTGTACATATTAGGTATCATCAGGAGTAAACCCTGAGATGCTGTAAATGTTGTTGT